>JANOAS010000255.1:0-6291 GCA_031411255.1 bacterium | reverse complement strand
CAACAGCGTGGTTCAACAGCTCAAAGCGGCGGCCAGGGGGTTCCGCTCCTTCGCCAGCTATCGAGCCAGGATTCTCTTCTACTGCGGCGGGCTTGAACTCAAACCCTCCACAAAATCCCACGGAATTGGTTGAAGAGCCCTGCGTGTCCTTGGTGAGATCGGGCACATGTGAGAAAAGGGGGCTGGTGAGGGCCATCGCAAGTGCGACCAGCAGGACGATGGTGCTGATCGTTGCGGGGGTCGAGCCGGTAGTCAATCCTATTTGGCTGACGGCGTGACGAACTCCTTGCGGCTGACTTTGCCGTCACCGTCTTTGTCGAAGCGCTTGTAACGCGCTTCTAGATCAGGTCCGTCCTTTTGGCCGGCTTTGTATTCTTCGAGTGTGAGAAACTCGTCTTTGTTGGTGTCCCAGCGGTTGAATGGAATGCTGCGGTCTTTAGCGGGAGCTTCAGATTTTGGCGCTGCCTTTTCCGAAAGCTTCTTCGGCTCGCTCTCTTGTGGTTTTGCCAAACAACTTGGATCTGCCTTGGTGGGCAGTGTCGCTTTCCAATCGAGTGCCTGCTTGGTCAGGCGTGCGACGATTTCGGGATGCTCCTTTGACTGATCTTTGGCGACGTCTTCGGTGCGATTCGATTTCAAGTTGTGCAGTTCGACCTTCTGACCATCGAAGGTCGTCACCAGTTTCCAATCGCCGTCGCGCACCGCCAGATCAGGCCAGAAGTTGGGGTCCTTTTTGTTGCCGTTGATCCGCCAGAAAATGGGCCGGGTGCGCTGGACGGATTCGCCCTTGAGGGCCGGGAGCATATTTTCGCCATCGCCATCGCCATCGCCATTGGCATCGGTCGGCGGGGTGACTCCGGCGGCGGCGCAGAAGGTGGGGAGCAAATCAACCGCCGTCAGGACGGTGGTATCGTTTTTCAGGCCGGCCGGAGCATGGCCCGGCCACCGCACGAGGAATGGCACCCGCACACCGCCTTCGAAGAGACTGGTCTTTTGTCCCCGCAGGCCGCCGGTTTCACCGACGCTGTAGTAACTGCGATAGCTGCCGGGAACGCCTTTATCGTTTTCCTTGGACTTCGCCGGGCCGTTATCGCTGGAAAAAACAACCAGCGTGTTCCGCGCGATTTCGCAGCGCTCCAGGGCATCGAGGATCATGCCGACCTTGTTGTCGCCGTCGGTGATGACCGCCGCATAGACCTGTTGCCGGGAGTCGAGATGTTTCCACTGTGCCATGGCTTCGTCCGACGGGCTGTGGGCCAGATGGCTCTCATGCAGCCACACGTTCACATAGAACGGACGGTCTTTGTTCGCCTCGATGAACTTCACCGCCTGATTGGGAATATCGTTCCCCGAGGGTCCGACTTTCGGCCCCGGCCCGTGATAGACCGCCGACTCGTCAATGCCGTAGTCCGCCATGGTCGGTTTCCCCTCTCCGAGATGCCATTTGCCGAAGTGGCCGGTCCGATAGCCCGCTGCTTTGAGCAAGCGTGGTGTCGTGGGTGCCTTGGGGTCCAACCAGTCCGGCATCTCTGGTGGCTTGCCAACACCGAAGACCGTATTGATCCCGAAGCGACCCGGAAAACGTCCCGTCATGGCCGCCGCACGACTGGGCGAGCAGATCGGACTGAGCACATTGAACTGCTGGAAATCAATGCCCTCACTGGCCAGCTTGTCGAGGTGCGGGGTTTTCAGCCAAGTGTTGCCGTGACAGGATAAATCACCCCAGCCCCAATCATCGGCGTAGATGAACACGATGTTGGGCTTGGTAGCATCAGCGGCTTGGATATTCGGGAGCGATGTGAGCAACAAAGCGGTGAGCAGGATGAGCGCGTGTTTCATGAAGATAGGTTTTGCGGCAGATGGGTGAGTTGCTCGGCTATTCTTTGGCTTTGCCACCGAGCGGTTCCGGCACCCCTAGGTCGCCGCCCAACTGGATCATCGTCGGGAAAAGCGTGTCCCACCATTGGTCGTAGGCGGCGGCGAGTTTCGATGCCAGTTCCGGCTTCTGCGCGGCGAGATCCTGTTTGCATAGGATGTCGTTTTTCAGATCAAAAAGCGACCAGTGATCGTGTGGCGTGACGCCCCAGTGAAGCTGCGCGTTATCCTTCGTGTAGGTGGCCTTGGTGGCACCGGCTTCCACGGACCGCAGCGTGGTGCATTGGCTGGAGAACTTTGTGCAGGCCACATCATCGCAAGGATGGCTGCGGACCAGGAGGAAGTCGCCAGTCTGCACCGAGGCCATGGCGTATTTGTGCGAGGCGGCCAGACCGCTGGGCCAGCGGCCGACATGATGGAACAACAAGCGATCGTCGTGCCATGCAATGGGGGCACTGGACTCCAGCAGCGGACGAAGGCTGAAGCCTTCCAAGCGGGCCCGGAGATCCGCAGGCAGTTTCACGCCTGCGTATTCACAGAGCGTCGGCAAAACGTCCAGATGCGCTGTGAGATTCTGCACGGCATGCGGCTGCCACTTGCCAGGCCAGCTCCAGAACGACATCGCACGCGAGCCGCCCTGCCAGATGGTGGCTTTGCTGCCTCTCATGCCGGCGTTGTAAACATCCAGCCCGTGCGTTGCACCGTTGTCGTTCATGAAGACGAGGATGGTATTGTCCAACAGTTCCCGCTTGCGCAGATGCTTCATCAGCCGCCCGAGGTTGTGGTCAAGATTCGCGACCATCCCGAGAAACTTCTCCTCCTCGGCATCCACCTTCCCGCGGAAGGGGGCTCTGAATTCCTCAGGTGCGTCCAGCGGCGCGTGCGGCGAATAAGTGGCGAGATAGCAAAAGAAAGGCGTGTCCTTGCTCTCGTCGATGAAAGTCATCGCCTCGTCGAAAAAGATGTCTTCGCGATATCCCTTCATGTCTTCGCGATTTCGATTGCGGATGAAGACCGGATCAAAATGAACACCGGGGCCACCCACATTGGTGGAGCACCAGTCAAAGCCACGTTTGTCCGGCCCATAGTCGCTGTCGTTTCCCAGATGCCATTTGCCGACGAATCCCGTGCGATAGCCCGCTGACTTCAGCAGTTGCGGCAACAGGATCGCGTCCTTGTTCAGGTGCACGCGAGGATCGGTCGTGTGCGTGACGCCATTGCGGAACTCATGCATCCCGGTCAACAACGCGGCCCGGGTGGGCGAGCACGACGGGCTGACGTAGAAGCTCTCAAACCGCACGCTCTGATCGTGCAGTGCGTCCATGTTTGGCGTCTTGAGCAGCGGGTGCCCATGACGCCCCACATCGCCGTAGCCCTGATCATCGGTCAGGATGAAGATGATGTTGGGCTTGGACGCTTCGGCGGCGTGGACGTCCGCGAGCGATGCAAGCAGCAGAGATGCGATGAATGTGATGATCTTCATTTTTTCAAATTGCGTTCGAGGTGTTCCTTCAGGAAGGCGGCTGTCTTCGCGACGATCTCATCCAACGAAGGCCGCAGAGCGCCGCCGGTTGGGTTCCAGTTGTGCGCGGAGTTCTCGATGATGAGGACTTCCACGGGCGCTTTCGCAGCGTCGGCGCGTTCCTTCATGTAGCGGGCGTGATGCACCGGAATGGTCGGGTCCTTGTCGCCCTGCACCATGAGCAGCGGCAGGCTGCCCGGCTTGAGATAGTTCACGGGACTCACTTCGCGGTAAGCGGCGAGCTTTGTCTGCGCATCGGCATTCGCGCTGATGATGCGCGCACCGAATCGATCGCGAACGTCGGTTTGCCCCGGACCGTTGAAGAGGTCCGTCTTTTCAAAATCACACGGGCCATACCACGACACCCCAGCGATGAGGCGATACTTCCCATCGGCCAGCGCCGGATCGCCCGGAAAGGAATCTGGCGGCGACAGCAGAAGCATCTGCGCAAGGTGTCCTCCCGCCGAATCACCGAGAGTGAAGGCGTGATCCGGATCGACGGCGTATTGCGTCGCGTTTTTCGCCAGAAAGCGCAGCGCGTCCTTCGAGTCGATGACACAATCGCGCATGGTGATCTTCCCGTCCTTCGTGCAGAGGCGATAGTCCACCGACGCAACGCAGAAGCCCTGCGCATTGAGCGCGCTCACGCCGAGGAAACGCACTCCGCGATCACCGATGGTCTTGTTCCCCGCAGACCAGCCGCCGCCGTGCGTGAAAAGGACGAGTGGGAATTTGTCGCCTGCCTTTGGTGCAGCGGGATAGTGCAGGTCGAGTTTGAGCGGACCTTTCTCGGTGGTCTTGTAGATCACGTCGAGCTTCGTCGTCGCCACGGCGCGGTCATCTGCACGCAGAACGGCGAGCGATGCGAGCAGCAGGGCGAAGGTGAGGGCTAGCGCGGCTTTCATGCGCGTAGGATGAAGAGATTCCCGGACCAGCACATGGGTGGCTATTTGTGAACGTCAGAGGCTGGCACGGCACGCACGCTGACGTTGGTGAATGCTTCGCCATCGGCCACCTTTTTGAAGCGGGTGTCCTTGCCGTTGGCCCAAATCGGCGAGGTGCGGCCGTCCGCGTGGCGGATGCAGAGGTTGTCCAGATAGACCGTGTAAGTTCCGGGCTTCCCGCCTTTGAAGACGAGGCCGTGGCGGGGTAATGGGCCGGGAGCGCTGCTGCACAGGCCGATAATGCGATGTTCCCACGTGCCGGGGCCGCCCTGTACTTCGGGAGCCCCGGACTGTTCGCGGCCGAACTGGTCAATTCCCTCGCCGCGCTTGAAGTTGATCGTCAATGCATTGTTGTCATTGCCTTTGACGGGCGAGTAGTAGAATCCCCGGCGCAGACTGCCGGTTCCGATGGCGATGTCATACTCGACGAAGTCGGTGGCGAATTGATGGCCTTGCAAACCAGCGATGGGGACGATCAGCCGGTCGGTTGGTTTTGCCTGGGCGGTCACGGTCACGGTGACTTCGAGCACTTCGCCTTCGGGCGCGGGCCCGGTGTTCAGCTTCGCTGGCGCCGGCTGATGCGTGAGTGCAGCACCCAGCGAGCCGGCCCAGGTGTTCATCTTCGCGGCAAGTGATTTCACGACGTCGGGGTTGGCGTCTGCGACGTTCTTCGTTTCGCCGATGTCGGTGCGGATGTCGAAGAGTTCGCTGCGGTCGAAGAAGCGATGCATGCGCCAGTCCGCCGTGCGGATGGTGTCCTCGTCGCGCCAGGTCCAATAATAGCTCTCGACCGGGCTGCTGGCCTTGGCACGCAGCGCAGGCCAGATGTTTTTTCCGTCGAGCGGGCGCGTTTCGGGCATTTTCAAGCCAGCCATGGCCATCAAGGTTGGAAACATGTCGACCGCCCCGCACAGGCCGTCCCAGGAGCTTCCGGCAAGGCCGCCCTTTGGCCAGTGGATGACGGTGGGCAAGTGCGTGCCGCCTTCGTAAACAGTGTGCTTGCCGCCTTTGAAGGGAAGGTTGCTGCCGTCTTTGGTCGCGCCGTTGTCGCTGGTGAAGACGACGATGGTGTTGTCGCGCAGGCCGAGCTTTTCGAGTTCGGCGAGGATGGTGCCAACGTTCGTGTCCAGGGCCTGGACCATCGCGGAGTAGGTTCGCTTCGTGTCATCGGTGACCTTCGGGTCCACGTCCTTGAGGTCGGCCTCTTTCGCTTGCAAGGGCGCATGCACGATGTGAAACGGCACGTAGCAGAAGAACGGACTATCCCTGCCGGCGCGGATGAATTCGACCGCGTGCTGCACAACGAAGTCCTCTGTGTATCCCGGGTCCTGCGCGCGGAACTCGCGATTGTGCCACCAGCTCACCGGCCCCTTTCCGCCGACGGTGCGGCGTGTGAAATAGTCAGCCCCGCCGCCGTAGTAGACCCACGCTTCGTCGAAGCCGTGCTCGTTTGCGCCGAATCCGCCGGCAAGTTTTTTGTTTGGCTGGGCTTGGAATGCCTCAGTGAAGGCGGCGCGGTACTCCGGCGTGTCGGGGTCGTCGCCATTGTGCCATTTGCCGAAGACTCCGGTGCGGTAGCCGCTGGCTTTGAAACCTTCGGCAATGGTCGTTTCCTCCTTCGCCAGTTCCCCGCCGACTTCCGGCCCGGTGCCGACGCGAAACGGGTGGCGGCCCGTGAGCAGCATCGCCCGGGTTGGTGAACACACGCACCAGCCCATGAAGTTTTTGAGTTCGACGCCCTGTTTGAAAAGCTTGTCGATGTTGGGCGTGGGAATTGTGCCGCCCGGATGCGTGCTGAGGTCACTCCAGCCTATGAGCCTGTCGGACTTAGCAAAAAGCTGAAAAAAGGCAGTTGCGCTCTTGGCGCTGGAGGCATTGATGGTGTAATGGTTGGGGCATGACACGCTTCGTTTCCGTTGATCACGACACCCCCATGCTGCTGCCCCCCGA
>JANOAS010000254.1:0-34198 GCA_031411255.1 bacterium | reverse complement strand
CGGGTGAATGCGGAGGCGCTATTTTCCGTCCGAAGCCCGGCGGCAGTCGTGCCGCACCACTCAAACCAAAACCACCACCCTCCCATGAATACCACCCTCCGTCGCGGCTCCGCACTTGCCTGCGGGGCCGCCCTGCTCCTGGCCAGCTGCACCTCGCCCTACCAGGCGCGCATGGACAATCTGAACCGCGCCTACGCCCAGGGGCGCGTCTCCCGCGGGGAATACCGCGACCGGATGGACGGCCTGAGCGCCGCCGACGCGGCCTGGCATGCCTCCAATACCGACACGGCAGCCACCGTGGCCGCCATCGGGGTGGCGGCGGTGGGCGCAGCGGCCTTGATCGCGGCCACCAGCGATCACGACGACTGCTACCGCCCCGCCCGTTCCCGCTGCTACACCCCGCGCCGCAGCTACTACGGCGGCCACTACTACAGCCACAGCGGCTGTTATTATTGAGCCGGGAAGGGGATCACTTCCCAGCTGGCTTCTCCGGCCTGCCGCCGGCGGCAGGCTGCGGATCCGGGAGGAACTTGCCGTAGAAACGGAGTGACTCGATCTCCTGGCAGAGGTCCTTCAGCGGGTAGACGCCCTTTGTCCCCTCGGCACCGGGATCGCGGATGAGGTAGTCGGCGCCGTCCTTACCGCAGATGACGACATGGTGAGTGGTGCCGCTGGGCTGGCGCAGGCGGACGATGACGGGGTTGCCCTCCGCGAGGTTGACAACGATGAGCTGGTATCTCGGCAGGTCCTCGTAGACAAAGGCGACGCGGTCCGGGGCAATGGTGGCGGCGGCTTCACCTTTCAGCCCTCCATCCGGGGTGAACCCCTCATGGGCGGCGAGGTGGGCGTTGAGCCGCTTCGGGTCGGTATCGATGCCGTAACTGGCCAGGACCATGGCCGTCGAGGCCAGGGCGCTCCCGGTGGTGGCCAGGGTGCCCTGCGTGAGCCCCAGGATGTCCCCGGCCCACTTGGGGTCCGCTTGGGAAAACTGGGGAACCGGAAGTTCCAGCCGGGTGCGGAAGGCCCTGCCCCCGCTGGGCTTGATTTTTGCCTTCAGGGACCATGAGTCCCTCCCGGCCTGGTTTTGCTGGGAATCCCGCCAGCGGGTGAAGCCGAAGTAACCGCCACCGGCGAGAAGTGCGACGAGGACCAGCACCCCGAGGGTGAGCTGGGGAGATGGGTTGGATGCGGAGGAGGAGGGAGAAGTGTTCATGACCAGGAAAGCCCGGGAATCTTCGAGACTTCGCCTCCATTCCCCCCCCGGGGCAACTCAAAAATGCGACATCCGCAGGATTCTCAACCGGCCGCTTATTTCCTCGAAATCTCCCGCGCCTGTGGCATCCTTCCGCCCTTCCATGCCTGCCACCCCTCCCACCTTTGTCATCGGCCACAAGAACCCCGACACGGACGCCATCTGCTCCGCCATCGGCTACGCCGCCTACCTGCGCCAGAGCCGCCGGCCCGAGGCCGAGGCGGTGTGCTGCGGCGTGATCAATGCCCGCACAAAGTGGGTGCTCCAGCAGGCAGGGGTGGAGTCGCCGCGCCTCATCATGGACGTGCGCCCGACGGCGGCCACCATCTGCCACCGGGAGGTGGCCACGGCGCGGCCGGATGACTCGTTCCTCGACGTTTACCACATGATGGTGCAGGGCGGATTCCGCTGCATCCCGGTGGTGGACGCTGCCGGCCGCGTGGTGGGCATGCCCACGTTTTCAGACATCCTGAACCTTCTCGTGCCTGGGGGCGGCGGGCGGCCCGTCGGGGACCGCCGGGTGACGACCACGCTGGACCGCATCCGCATCGTTCTGGAGGGCACGCTGGACTGCGGGGAGGACCCCGCACAGGAGGAGGAGTTCGTCCTCATGGTGGCCGCGTCCAGTGCGGAGACCATCCAGCAAAGTCTCAACCGGCTCCCGCACGAGCGCGTGCTCGTCGTCGTGGGCGACCGCCCGAAGCTCCAGGACCTCGTCATTGAAAAAGGCGTGCGCGGCGTGCTCCTCACTGGCGGGTTTGAGTTCCGCCCGGAGGTCATCGCGAAGGCGCGGGAAAAAGGAGTGGCCCTCATGCGCTGCCCTCAGGACACCGCCACCACCGTCGGCCTCATCCGCTGCTCACGCCGTGTCTCGGATGCCGTGGACCACCAGTTCACCTCCTTTTCCTCGGCGGACCTCGTCAGCGCCATCGTCCACACGGTGCATAATTCCCCGCAGCCGCTCTTCCCCGTCCTGGATGACGAGACGGGTGTGCTCATCGGCGTCTTTTCGAAATCCGACCTCGTCGAACCGCCCCGCGCGCGCCTTGTGCTAGTGGATCACAATGAATTTTCCCAGGCGGTGACCGGCGCGGATGAGGCGGAAATCCTGGAGGTGGTGGACCACCACCGGCTGAGTGGAAATCTCGTTTCCCGGGAGCCGCTGCGCTTCATCAATGAACCCGTCGGCTCCACCTGCACCATCGTGGCCCGGTTTTTCCAGATGTCCGGCGTGGACCCCAGCCGGGAGGTCGCCATCTGCCTGGCTGCCGGCCTCATCTCAGACACGCTCAAGCTCAGCTCCCCCACCACCACCGACACGGACCACGAGATACTCCCCTGGCTGGCACAGCTCGGCGGGATCGACGTGGATGAGTTTACCCGCGGCTTCTTCGAGGCCGGCTCGATCCTCCGCGAGCTGCCCCCCGCCGGCGTCCTGGGCACGGACCGGAAGGAATACCACGAGGCCGGCTGGCGCGTGAGCATTTCCCAGATCGAGGAGCTGGGTCTGGAGAGCTTCCCCGAGCGGGAAAAGGACCTCCAGACCGCACTGGCCGCCCTCCGGGCCGAGCGCGCGCTGGATTTCGCCTGCCTCCTCGTCACAGACATCACCCGCCACCGCAGCCTCCTCCTCGTCGATGGCGAGCCGAAAATCATCGACGCCATCGACTACCCGCGCCTGCGGAAAAACGTCTTCGACATGGAGGGCGTCGTCTCCCGGAAAAAACAATTCTTCCCCTACCTGGGAAACCGCCTCAACCGCCTGACCCGCGAGTAGTCGCCAGCCCGCAGCCCCGCCCAAGGAACGAGACTTTGCAAGTCTCGCCGCGCCCCAAGCCCCCGGGGCTCACAGGCCGGGAAGCGGGCAGAATCATGGGCGGGCAGGATGATGAAATCGCAGGCGGGCTTCCGGATTTTCTCGCTATGCAGGGGGGGTCAGAAAATAATTCTTGGAAGCACCAGCCTGTCTCCATCCCGCAAATGGTAATCTTTCCACTTCTCGTCCACGACCTTCAGGATTTTTGTTTTGGGGTCGATGAGAATTTTGATCTCTGTAGTTTTTCGGTTGTCACCACTACCCTGAATGAGCTTGCAGTATTTGGGTGGGCTGTCGAACTCGCCGATTATCGTCCACCCTCCTGCTTTAGCAAAGGCTTGGTCGATGGTGGCCGGCACGGGCAGCCGCTGGTCGCTCGGGTTTTTGACCTCGCCCTGCACGCTGACGAGTACGGTTGCAGGCTGCGGCTCCACCTTGGCCGGCTTGGGCTCGGCAGCAGGTGCCTTGACCGCCGATTCCCCGGCTGAGGCGGAAAATGGGCAAAGCGCCACGGCTGCGGCGGCGGCGAGTTGTGAGAGGATGGACGGGTTCATGGTGGAGGGAGGGGGTGGATTTTTGACGGCTTGTGTGCCGGACAATAACCCTATTTCCCCCACTCTGCCAAATGCGCCCGGAGGGTGGACTGGAGGGCGGTGTCGGTGGCGGGGGTTTTGGCGAGGGACTCGGTGGCGGTGCAGCGGGCGGTGTCGCGGGAGCCGGTGGCCAATCTGTCACACGATTGGCCGGAAATGATCGAAGGGCTGCAATGCGAGCCGAGAAGGCAGGCGAAGTCGCATCAAAGCTACGCGGCGTATCGTTTCTCCAATTCGGCCAGCGCCCCCACCAGCCGGCCCAGGCTTGGGCATCTCGCTGCGGCGAGGTGAAACGGCCAGTCGTTCGCGACAAATTCGGCGAGTTCGGCGTTGTAGGCAGGACCCTGTCTCAAAGTGCCATGGGCATCCCGCCTCACGAGTGCCTCGCGTCTTTCCCTGCGCGGGCTGCCCATGGCGATTTTCAGCAGCTCGTTTTTTGGATCGGGCAGATCCTCGGAATTTGCCGTCGGCAGCTGCCGCCGCAGGCCCAGGAAACTGCCGAAAGACTCTCCTGTGGCGAGGAGCCAGGCCTCCACTTCGCGAACGGCGACTCTGAAGAGGAAATTCGAATGTTTGGGCTTCCCAAGCCAGGTTCTCACAAGTTCCGGGGCGCAAGCAACCCGGTCGAGGTCTGTCAGAAGGAGGACCGGGAAGGCTTTGGCCATGTTGTTGAAGGCTTCAGTCCGCTTTTTCAGAAAAGCTGACCCCGTTTTCCCATGGGTGGCTCGCACGTCGTAGTGAACGGGCCGTTCCTGCAGGATCCTGCGCAACACCAGCTCGCTAAGTTCATCCTCCACGGCCAGGTGTATGTGTATTTCAGCCTTCACTCGAAGAGGAGAAGTTGGCTCACAGAAGCCGGTGCCGTCATCGGGATCATCGCTTCGGCCAGGCTCATGCCGCCCTCCAGAAGAAGGGTGATCTCCTTTTTACTGGAGGCTAGTGAAACCTCGGTTCCCTCGCTGCCGTGTGGCTTCAGCAGGGCCACCTCCTCGGGCGCGATACCGCGGTCCCCAAACAAATCCGTGCTGTGGGACGAGGTAATTACCTGCCGCTTCCTGGCGCGTTGCAGTTTCCAGATCAGGGCGGGCAGTTTTGCCACGATGGAAGAATGAAGGGAAAGCTCCGGCTCTTCCAAAAGGAGAAGGCTGTCGCCGTCCAGCAGGGTCCAGAGCAGGCCGATCAGGCGGAGGGTGCCATCGGAAAACTGGTCCTCCCTCTGCCGCCCCGCGTTGGGGCGCCAGTGCTGGTAGACTGCCTCGAGATGCGGGATCCCTTTTTCGTCACGCACGTCGCGCAGTTCTTTGAGTTCCGGCACGGCAAGCTGCAGGGCTTTCTCGATTTTCTTCAACCGTGCCCGCCGCGTTTTTTCCGGCGTCTCCATCATTCGCTCCAGAAATTTGAGCCCGAAGGGGTCCTCTCCAGCTGCGTCGCGGTTGGCAAGGTGGGGGAACTTGAGCAGCTGTGGAACCAGGTGCAGGTACAAGACCTTCTGGAACACTCCTGAAATCGCTCGGAAGTCGCGGTTGGCGCTGATCTGCTCCAAGTGGGTCTCCGTGAGCCGCAGTTCGTCTTTTTTGTCCTCCCTGTCGGGCCGGTTCAAGATGAGGGTGCCGTCCTTCCAAACTTTTTCGTGAGTGAGGACGACCTGCCTCATGCCGCTGGTTTGCTGCCGCATCCCGATGCTGTACCTCCACGTGGTCGCTCCGTCCCCCTGTCCCTCCTTCAGTTCGACGTCAATTTCCACACCGGGATCCTTCCGAGCAGCCAGGCAGCGCAGCTTTGAGAGTCCTCCACGCTCAGCGACCGCCTGCTGAAGCCCTCCGCCGCTTCTGGCAATGTCCCGCAGGAACCGAAAGGCGTCGAGCAGGTTGGACTTGCCACTCGCGTTTGGACCGGTGATGAAAAGGCGGTCCCGCAGCTCAACGTTGACGCTGGTGAAGTTCCTCCAATTTTTAAGTTTGAGTCGGGTGAAATGCATGGGGCAAAATGGTGCACGCTCAAGCCCTGCCGTGGTTCAGAGGCGAGTTCTTGAGGGCACCACTGCTACGCATACACGTCCGCATGGAAATTGACAAGAATGCCTTTTCCCTCGGCGCTGCCTCATTTCCCCCACTCCGCCAGATGCGCCCGGAGGGTGGACTGGAGGGCGGTGTCGGTGGCGGGAGTTTTGGCGAGGGCCTCGGTGGCGGTGCGGCGGGCGGCGTCGCGGGAGCCGGTGGCGGCCTGGGCGCGGGCGAGGGTTTCGAGGAGGGCGGGATGGGAGCGCTGGGTGGCGGCTACGGCCTCGGTGGCGAGGGTGAGGGCCTCAGCGGCGGTGGCGGGGGTGGCGAGGAGGAGGTCGGCGAGGTTGTTTTTCACGAGCGGGGCGGTGGGCTGGCCGGGGGTGAGGAGGGCCTCGCGGTAGGCGGTGACGGCGTCGGCGGTGTGGTGGCCGGTGGAGAGGGCGTCGCCGAGCTTGGCGCAAAAGGCGGGGTAGCCGGGGGCGCGGCGGTAGTGGTCGCGGGCGCTGGCAAGGAGGTCGGCCGTGGCGGGGAAGTCCTGCTGGTTGGCCACGAACACGGGCAGCTCCAGCGAGGCGGGAAAGGCGCCCATCTCGCGCTGCCAGTGGCCGGGCCAGGGGAGGGCGGCGGCGAGCCGGGTGGCGGCGGGCAGGCGGATTTTTTCCACGGCGGCGATGAGTTCGCCTGCATCGGCAGGGCCGCGGGCGGTGCCGGCGAGGGCGCCGTCGCGGTCAAAAATGAAGGCGGCGGGAACGGCGAAGGGGCGCTGGAGATCGAACACCGAAGCGGCCAGAGACTCCAGCCGGGCGCGTGAGGCATCGGTCAGCCGGCCGAGCGGCAGGGTGGTGGCGAACTTGGCGGCGAGGGCTTTGTTTTCCTCCGACTCCTCCGAGGCGAGGCAGAGGAGGCGCGTGCCGGCTTTGGAAAAACGCGCAGCCACCTTGACGAGGGCGGCGAGTTCCTCCGCGCAGGTGAGGCAGGTGGAGGACCAGAGGGCGAGGACGGTTTCCTGCGCGGCGGCGCGGGGGTTCACGACTGCTGCGGTGCCGTCCGGCGTGGTGAAATCCAGACGCGGTGCGGGCAGCGAGCGGGAGAGGGGCACGGTGCGCGGCTCCTCCTCTGCGGAGGCGGGAAGGGGCGTGGCGGCACCGGAAAGAACGCGACCCCGGGCCGCTGCCGGGACCGCTTTTCCCGTGCCCTGGGTGAGCTGCCAGCGCCCGTTCACCGCAGGCGCGCCGAAGCTCTCGCGTGCGCCGCCCGGCCAGCGCACGGTGAGGTCGCGGAGGACCGCCT
This sequence comes from bacterium, assembly GCA_031411255.1. GTDB lineage: Bacteria > Verrucomicrobiota > Verrucomicrobiia > Verrucomicrobiales > V1-33 > JANOAS01. Next base: position 27,244 of record JANOAS010000254.1, on the reverse strand, counting down.
TTGGCCCGAGGCCGATGACGAGCCGCTTCGACGACTGGGACAGGTAGCCCTCCCCGGCGCGCAGCTCGCGGACGAGCGGGCGCGGGTCGTTTTTCAGGCTGACCTCGACGACGGCGCCGATGGCGTCGCGGTTCGCCGTGGTGCCGCGCAGGTCGAGGCTGAGGAAGTCGCCGCCGCGTGGCGAGTCATTGCGCAGGAAGCGGACCATGGGCGCGGTGCGGTTCGTGACCCAGAGGTCGAGGTCGCCGTCGCCATCCCAGTCCGTGAGGGCGATGGCGCGGGCGTCGTCGTCAAAGTCGAACCCGGCTGCGTGCGAGGCGGCGGCCCAGCGCGGGGCGCCGGTATTGATGAAGGCGCAGTTCCGCTCGTGCCCGCTGAAGGGCTCGCCCCGGTGCAGGCGCTGGTCCAGCTCCACGATGGACCGGCGGAAGGCGGACTGCGCGTCGCCCGCCTGCGCGGCTTCGGCTTCATTCTCCGGGGATCGAGCCACGACCTGGCTCCAGTAGAAACTTCACAAGTCCGGGTCCTTCCCCCGGCCGCTCACGTAGCCGTTGGCCACGAGCAGGTCCTGGAGGCCGTCGCTGTTCAGGTCGGCAAAGAGGCTGCCCCAGCTCCACCGGCCCATGGCCACATTGGCCGCCTGCGCCTCGTCGGTGAAGGAACCGTCCGCACCCTGGGTGAGCAGGCAGTTTCCCTGGGAGAGGTGGCGGAAGCGGCTCCGGATTTCTGCGGTGACGGCGGGCTTGAACTCGGGCTGGAGCGTGATGCGGCTGCCGGCGGAGGAAAACATGTTCGCCGTGTAGAGATCCGTGCGCCCGTCGCGGTTCGGGTCACCTGCGGTGACGGACATGCCGAAGGCGCTGAGGGCAAGCCCGCGCTGGGCTGCGATGTCGGTGAAGTACGGCTTTCCATCGGTGCCGCGGCTCTGGCGGTAGAAATTCACCACGCCAAAGTCATTCGCCACCAGGAGGTCCGGCAGGCCGTCCAGGTCCGCATCCACCCAGGTGGCGGCGAAGCTGAAGCGGTTGTTTTCCACGTCCAGCCCGGTGTCCGCCGTGGCGTTGGCGAAGGTCCACTTGCCGTCATTGTGGATGAGGAAATTTTCCCCGCCATTGCGCGCATCGAAGTAGGGCGCGGGGACGGGCAGCCGGCTGGCATCCGCCTCGCGGGCCTGGTAGCCGCAGATGTAGAAATCGAGAAAGCCGTCCCCGTCGTAGTCTGCGGCGGCGAGGGAAAAGGCATCATTCACGCGGGGAAGGCGGGCGCGTGCGGAGAAGCGGCCAGCGCCGTCATTTTCCAGCAGGAGCACGCTGTGGGAGACGGCCACGATGAGGTCCTGGTCGCCGTCATTGTCCAGATCTGCGAAGAGGGCGGAGCGCGTGGACTCCAGAAAATCCACCCCAGCCTCGCGCGAGGAGTCGCGCAGCGTGCCGTCGGCATTCTGCACCAGCAGGAGGTTCGGCAGCCCGCCGCCCTGGCAGAGGTAGACGTCGTCCAGACCGTCGCCATTCGCATCGCCCACGGCCAGCCCGTGGTGGCCGAAAAGGTGGAACTCCAGGTACTTTTGGATGCGGGCCAGGTGGTAGTTGTTCCCGTGTGCCAGCTGGTCGCGTACGACGGGCAGCGGTGAAAGCACGGAGCCGGTGAGGTCGGTCAGCCACTTCGTTTTTGCCCGGGTTTCCTCCGCCTCCGTGCAGGACTGCCGCACCGGCGTCAGCACCGGGTCGCCCTCTTTCTCCTCCATGCGCCACTCCGCCTGCCACGTGGAGATCAGCTCCGAGGGGCCGTCTGCCGTGTCCGTCCACACCTCCAGCCGCTGCGTGGTCTTCACCACCGGCAGGGCCGAGATGTCGACGGCGATGACCTTCACCTTCACATGACGGTCCTTCGCGGCCATCCACCACTCAAATTTCCCAGCCCGGCCCTCCCGCGCCCGGCGCACCGTCAGCCCGCCTGGCGAAGGGACCTCGCGCAGGGCAGGCCATGGCAGGGATCCCGCCTCGATCAGCTCCTTCATCCCAGCCCCAGCCGCATCTCCGGTCCGCTCGGATGTCCACGCCGCTCCCCGCCCCAGCGCAGGCGCGAGGAGGAACAGGAGGAGCCGTGGGAGAAATCGCATCGCCCCGCAGGTAAACCGGAGAGCGGCGGGGGTGCAACGGGGAAAGTGCGGCAGCCACCCAGCCAGGAAACCGGATTTTGCGATCCTCTACGAGCACCAGATGCCGCTGCAGCGTCGGTTCGGGGCGGGATGTGCGAAAAATGCACACTGAGCATCAGTGAATTGCAAAAAAGTGTGAAGAAAAGTGCAAAAACCTGCAAGCGGGGCCCGCGCGATTGCGACCGAAGGAATGAAGGGGGCCGCGCAGGTCCCGAGGAACACAGCAAACAAAAAACCGACAAACAAAAAACCAAACCAAAACACGACCATGAAAACCAACAAAGCCATCAACGCCGCCATCGCCAAATCCGCCGTCATCACCGCCACCCTGCTCGCCCTCACTGGTGCGGCCGAGGCTGGACAGAACTTCAACAAGAGCCGCTCCTGGAGCACAGGGAACAGCGCCTTCGGAGCCGCCGCCAACTACTACGCCTCGGACAGCTACCAGGCTCCCGCCTGGTCCAACCCTGGCTCCTACAGCGTGACGGCGGGCGGCTTCGCCACGGCTACGGTGGCAGGCAACACCAAGACGGTTCTCAACGGCAGCGGCACCGTGAAGATCATGTCAAACGGCTCCGGCAGCGTGAGCGCCGCTCTTAGCGTGATGGGGAGCACAGTGGTGAACGTCAGCCAGTCGCTTCCCTACACTTCGCCAAAGTTTGTCCGCTCTGCCTCCGGCGCCGGAAGCAAGAAGGTCTATGTCCTGAGTGTGATTCCCATCACTTTTGATCTCGCCTACAATGCGAGCCTGGAAGCCGCCTTGCGTGTGGATGTGACGACTTCCGCCTCCTCCTGGACGGCCGGTACCTGGATGCCCAGGGTCGGGGTGAAGATCGGTCCGGTCATGGACGCCTCCGCCACAGCCAGGACGAGCGCGCAGGTCGACCTTGTTCTGGGCCGGTTGACCGCGGGGGTGACCGGCTCGCTGAATCTCGGCAAGGCGGCATTGGCAGCCAATATCGACCTCTACCCGGTGATCCGGAACTCGGGTGCCCAGGGTGGTGAGGCGAAGGTCACCCTGACGGCGGAGGAGTCGGGTACGAGTGGCAACATTAGTGTCTATGCCACAGGCGAGCGCTGGAGCATCATGAAACTAAAGTGGGTCACAGTCTTCGACACCGGCAATGTGAATGTTCTCTCCTACTCCAGCGGCGGCAGCTCGACCACGCTCCTCGGACCTGCCACCTACGTTTGGTTCTAATTCCCCCCCCGCAAAAACACAGCAAACCCCACAGCCGGACGGGCCGCTTTCACGAGCGGCCCGTCTTTTTGCTTTAGTTTTTCTCGCTCCGGATGGGGATGCCGAAAAAGGTGCCGTGAACGATGACGGGAGCGGCGGGTTTGAGTTGCCCGGCTTTAGCAGGGGGAGCGGGTTTGGCGTTGCCTGGTTTCCCCCGCTTTTTAGGGACTGGCGACGACTCGGCGGCTGTCCCGCCGCGGGTGCGGTCCGTGGTGGAGGTTGAGTTCTCCGCCAGGGCGGCTGGGGCGCTGGCGGGCTGGGCGGCCAGGCTATTGTAGGCTGTATTGAGCGGGGGCAGGAGGCTGAGGCGGCCTGTGGCGGGTGTGGCTGTGGTTTTGGAAACGGCGGCGACGGTGGGGTTGTCGCCGTCATTTGGAATAACGCGGCCACCACGGACGAGGGTGGCGGTGACTTGAGCGGGGTCGGAGAGGCTGGGGATGTCGGCCAGGACAAGGACGCTGCGGTCCCGGAGTTCGATGCGCGTGTCCACTGGCCAGGTGCCTTCGAGCTGGACGGTGTCGAGCTTGATCCCGGCCTTGGGCGCCAAGGCTTTGAGTTTTCCATCGTTGATGATGGGGGTGTAGGAGCGCAGCACGCAATTTGGGGCCTCAAAGTCGTTGTCAGGGTCGAAGAAACAGGAGGGCGGGAGGGCGCGAAGTTCGAGGGTGTAGCCCGTGATGGTCCCGGTGTTGAGAACGAGGTGGCCGTCGGGGTCGCGGGCGGCGGTGGGGGTGGCCCCCCTGAGGGTGACACTGGCCTGCTCGGCGGCGGTGAGCTGGGCGCGGCCCAGCGCCGCTTCGATGCGGCCGCCGTTGCCGATGTTGCGCCCGAGCACGGTGATGTTGCCTGTGGTGGCGCGGATCAGGCCTGTGCTGGACACAGTGCCGGCGTCCGGCTCGCCGGGGGCGGCGACCGCGACGCCGACCGCGCCACGGGAAAAAAGTGCGTCGAGGTCCGACTCGCGGACGGGGAGGTGCGCGGAGAGGAGGACGGAGGGGGCGCTGACCTTGCCGTCGAACCCGATGGTGAGGGAGGGGCCGACAATGGACAGCGGGCCGTCAGCGGTGACTCCTCCTGAGATGTCGATGGCGCTGGTCGAATAATGCACGGAGCCGAAGCCGCCGCGCAGGTCGATGGATTTCATGGAATGGTCCGGGCCGACCTTGAGCGTGGTCCAAGTGAAACGGGTGTCGCCACGCAGCGTGATCAGGGCCTCACCCGATGCGTCGACCAGGCAGTCCGGCGCGCCGCCGCCGCCGGCGACGGTGGTGTGGTGGAGGCCGGGCAGCGTGCAGTCCGCCCGGGCGGTGGCGGCGGCGGCGGCGGTGAGGAGGATGAGTGCGGGTGTGGTTTTCATGGTGCGGGGTCGTGACGGAGCAGGCGCCACGGGGTGGCGAGTTTCCAGGCCTTGTGGCGGTGGGAGGAGGCGGACTCGGCCAGCCAGAGCCGGCGCTGGGCGGCCCAAGCGGAGGCGGCGGCGTCTGTGCCGGCGGCGAAGGAGCGGTAGAAGTCGCGCATGAAAGCGGGCGCGGCCTTGTCGCGCAGCGGGCCGAGGGCGAGGAGAACGTCGCGGGCGCCGGCGGTGTGGCAGGCGCGGGCGAGGTCGCAGCCGCTCTCGCCGGCGAGAGCGGGGCCGCGTCCGGTGTCGCAGGCGGAGAGGGTGACGAGGCGCGTGCCGCGCAGGGGCAGGGCGGCCAGCTCGGCGGCGGTGAGGACGCCGTCGTCGCTGTCGCCGTCCGCGGCGGCCCCGAAGTTGGGAAAGACTAGGCAGGCCGGGGTGGGCGACGGGTCGCAGACGGCGTGCCCGGCGAAATGCAGAACGTCGGGCGGCCGCGAGGCGGTCATGATTTTGCGGAACACCGCCTCGGTGAGGCCCGCGCCGTCCCGCACATCCACTGTGGGCATGAGGAGCTGGAGGAGTCGCATTTCCTCGCGGGTGCCGGGCAGCGGGGCGAAGGGCAGGCAGGACTGTGGAAACACGGCCCCGCGCGGTGTGGAGCAGGCGGGGTCGGAGAGGCGCAGCCCGGCGTCGAAGGCCACCGCGCGTCCGGCCTGGGCGGCGGGACGGGGCGCGCCGGCGCTGGCGGGTGTCGCGACGAAGACCACGTCGGCCAGTGTCTCCAGCAGCGGGGGGCCGCCGGTCTCCGTGGTGAAAAAGGCCCACGGCAGTTCCGCCAGCGGGCCGTCGAGGCACACCGCCAAGCGGGTGACGCGGGCGAGCGCAGGTTGGCTGGTGACGAGCGGCAGCCAGAGGGCTCGTCCCAGTTGGACCAAGACGGACTCGAGCCGTGCCGGGTCCTCGGCCGCTCCCGGCTGGAGCTGGCCACGCAGGAAGGCGGTGCACCCGGCGAGCGGGGCCAGCGGGGTGATGGCGGGGAGGATGCGCGGCGGGGCGTCCGGGGTGAGGATGAGCGCGGAGACCGAGGGCTCCCACCGGCCGCGGCCGAGGTAGCGCGGTGCCACGGCGTAAACAAGCAGGGCCTGGCCGACCGGGATGACAAGCGGTCCGCAGGGCGCCGGCTGGCCGAGCTGCTGGCCGAGCACCGCGCCCTGCGTGCGGCGCCAGAGCGCGGCGGTAGCTTCCACAGCGGCGGGGTCGGCGGCGAGCGGGGCGTTGAGCCGGGTGGCCAGCGGGCTGAGTTCGGAGCGGAGGCTGAGCGCGTCCATGTCACGCGCGAGGGCGCCGATTTTCGGCCAGATGGCGGCCATCTCCTGGTCGGCGAGGGCGGCGGCGGCGCGCGCGTCCTCCCCGGAGTCGAGCAGTGCGGTCCAGCGGTGGACGGCGGCGGTCCAGCGCAGGCGCGAGCCGAGCGGATCGGGCGGCAGTGCATCGAGCGAGCGGGCGGCGGCGGCGGCGGCCCCGGCTGCGTCGCCGGACTGCTGGAGGGCGGCGGCCAAGTTGTTGAGCGGCACCGCGAGCACCGGAGCCGGCTGCCCCGCCGCCGCCAGGTCGGCGATGGCCTGGCGCAACAGCGGCACGGCCTCCGCGGGCTGGCCGGCCCGCAACCGCGCAGTCGCCGCGTCCTGCCGGATGACCGCGCGCCGGGCCCAACTGTCCTCCGGGATGTCCCTCACCTTGGCCAGCGCCTGCTCGTAAGCCCGGAGCGCCCGCGCGCTGTCGCCACCCTTGTCGATGGACACGGCCTGTTCCCCGCAGAGCAGGCCGTCGGTCCAGCGCCGCTCGTCCGGGGATGTGTTCGCCTGTGCCCCCGCGCTGTGCCGCGCCTGAGAGAAGGCGGCCTCGGCGGCGGCGTATTGGTTCAGCGTGTGCCGCCACTGGCCGAGGGCGTGCCACGCCTTCGGTGGAGCAGTGGTGTCCGCGGCCAGCGTTTTCTCCAGTCCGTCAGCCAGCCCGGCCATCTCGCCGAGACGCCCGGCGCGCATGGCGGCGACGCCACGCTCCAAAGTTTCCTCCAACGTGTCCGCGCGGGGTGCGGCTCCGAGGTTTCCCGTCAGCCAAAACCCTGCAATGAAGATGACCAGCGCGCACGGTTTCATGGGATGACGAACCGAACAAAGCCCTTGCTGGTCACAGTCACCGGAGCCCTCCACTCGGTCATGAAAGGCATGTTCTGATTGCGGGAAAAGGTGAAATTTGGGCTGGCAGTCTGCCATCCACTGGAGGTGCTCCAGAATTCCCAATGCCCCACCGAAGCTCCGGCACCGAGTCCTGGCGCCCAGCGGGTGTGGAGGGTGCCTGCCGTGGAACTGTCCACAGTAAGCGAAAAGGAATCCAAAAACTTGTCCCCGCTGATCAGGGGGTTGGTGCCAAAGGTATATTCCAACCCGTTGACGATGCCATCCTGATCACTGTCCGCCAGTGGATTGTTTTCAGAAAGGTTGGTGGTGCTGAGGCTCATCCGGGCCACCCAGTCAAGATAGGCGGGTTTGTTCAGGCCCGCCCCCGCGTCACCCGAGGCGGGCCAGTGGACAATGCCGGGCCTCGGGCCGTTGGTGGTGTTTAGTTTGGCGGCGTTTGCGCTGGTGAATGCGGTGGTGCGGGCCCGCAGCCAGTCCCGGACAGGAATGGGCCCCGCCTGGGGATGGCAGGCCAGGTAGGCCGCCGCCAAGCCCCCCGTGAACGCGGCTGATGCGCTGGTTCCCGAGATCGAAGCTGTGCTCGTGCTGGAGCTGGAGTCGGCGGCCAGGATGCTTGCTCCTGGCGCAAATACGTCCACCCCTGAACCGTAATTGCTTAGGGATGCGATCTCGCCAGCGCTCGTGCTGGCTCCGGCGAAGATGAGGTAGGGGTTGGAGTAGTATTGATAGGGGCCGGCCGCGGAAATCGTCCACTTCCTCTGGAAAAACTTGAAGAAATAGAGGTCGCTGGAAGTGACGCTGGGCCCCCCTGATGCCAGATTGAGACGGGACGGCGAGGACGGCCCCTGGCCTGCCGAGGGAGCTGTCATGGGCATGCGGGGCTGATCGGCTGAACAATCATTTCCGGCCGAACAGACGACGGTGAGTTGCGCCGCGGCCCACGCGTAATAAAGAGCTTTCTCGACGGTGTCCACATAAAACGGGACGAGACCTCCAGTGCTGCCATAGGCTTGCTGGCCGACAATCGCCAAGGGGGAGGTGCTGCCAGAGTAAGTCCGGCTGGCAACGATTAAGACGCCGCCAGGAATGGAGGCCCCGTTCGAGGCCAGTCGGCGGGTGAGATGCGTTTCCGCGGCCATCGTGATGCCTTCCGCCAAATCAGAGGAATAACCGGGTTCCGGGGCGAGCGGCGCATGGTTGTTGCCAGGGTCGAATTTGGGCACATAGACCATGACGGGTGTCACTGTGGCGTAAATCCCTGGAAGCCTCGCGAGAACACCGGTGTCTTTGCCGATCAGGCAGGAGGTGAGTTGGGTTCCATGGGCGGCGTACCAGGAGCCGACGGGTTGACCGTGATAGGGGGTCAGGCTGTAGTGGAGGGGGATGCCAGACGGGATCAATGGGGCCTCGATTCGCAGCCGTTGGGACAAATTCCCGTCAGTGAATTGGGTGTGAGTCCCGTAAACGCCCGTGTCGGCCAGGTATATCCAGACCGGCACGGTGGGAAGCGGCACGGAATTGAAGCTGGGGCAGGCTGGAATCGAAGGAATCATGGCATTCAGAGCCCAGCTTGACCCGCCGTTGGAGGAGGTGCCCGCGGGATGGACGACTTGCAGGTCCTCCTCGACGAGCAGGCCAAGTGCCTTCAGCGCGGCTATCTGGCCCGCCGTCAGCCGGGCCACGGCCAAACTGACGTTCAGTTGGGGAAAATCCTGGCTGGAAAGGATGTTGGCGGGGGGAACGCCGGTCGCTGCCATGGTATCCAGCATTGGCCCAAGCCTCATCTCGGTGCCCCCGAGAGAACTGACCATCATCCGCGCCGTGCTTCCCGCATTGACGGGGAGGCTCACCGTGTGAGTTCCACTCCCGGTGGGTCCGGTGGCGGGCTCCCCGTGGGAATTCAAGGCTTGGATTGTGAGGATGCCCGGGCCACCCGGGACCGTGACGGGAAAGTAGCCCGTGGTTTCTCCCGTGAAGGTGACGGGCACAACCACACCGTTCACCTTGACCGCAACTACATCCACCCAGGCTGTGAACTCCAGAATAAAAGTCCGCCCGTCCAAAAAGATGGGTAGCCCGCCGTTGGTTGTGATGGAAAAGGGCACGGGAGGGATGGCCGTGAGACATTCCGCGTGCGCCTGGGCTGACCGGGTGGTAACGTAGGAAGAGACGGTTGCGGGCGTGAGCCCGTAGGTGCCGATGCAGCCGGCAAGAGCGGCGGGTGTGAACTCGTGGGTGATCGAGTCAAAAACGTGACCCCAGTAAAGGCGTTTCCAGACCGGGTCAGCGAGGAGTTTCGCCGCGTCAGGTGAAACAACCAGACCCGAGGAGGCCGCCAGGGTGAAGGCGCCTCCGAGATCCGCAGGGATGAGCTGGGCCCTGAGCAGGGATCCTGAAGGCGGCGAGTACAGCAGCGCGCCTTGCTGCGCTCCGGTGAGGTAGTTTCCGCTGATGCCGCAGAGAGATCCCGCGGCGAAGGCCCGAAGCCACTCGTCCACATCAAGACTGGCCTCCGCAGCCTGAATGAAGCCTGTCCCGGCAGGAAGCTCCAGCGTTTCCAACACGGGTTGCAGGCCGGAAAAATCATCAGCGGCCCGGTGGTTGCGGTGCGGCCAATACCAGCGTGCGGCCTCGGGGAACGGGGCAGGAACGGCCATCGGAGCTGTCGAGGCAAGATAAGGGGTCGGGAGTTTCGCGGACTCCACGTCGCCCGGGGTGAGGTTGGTGGTGGGGGTTTCCACAGCTTCGTAGCCGAAGAGTTCACCGCCCCCCTCGGCCCCCTCGTACTGGTCTTCGGGCCAGCGGGAGTCGATGTCCGCGCTCAGGCGGGCGCTGCCGGACGTGGTCCCGGCCGCGGATTGAGGCGGGCTGGCTGAGGTCAAAAAGTCATCCTCGGTGCCCGGGATGCCGCCGGCGTTCATGAGCCGGCGGGCCAGCAACTCCGCCGCCGCCTGTGATGAGCGGTCGAGGATCACTGTTTCCTGCGCCCCTCGAAAACGGTTTTCCGGCGGGAAGACGAACTGATAGCCCGTCGTGGCCGTGACCGAGCGCGCGCTGGGCGCGCCATACCGCCGGATGCTGACGTGATGATAGACGCGCCGGCCATCCTCAATGACAGTGACCGGGTATGTCGCGTTGCCCGCTGCGTTCTGTGTCGTCACCAGCAGTGTCCGGTCTGAAGGCTTCATGAGCACACGCCACTGGGCTCCCGCTGTCGAGTTTGTCCACTGAACCAGGCCGCCGGTCCACGTATCCGCAGCGCCACCGGGAAAGGTGGCGGTGATCTTGTAGCCCCGATAGGCCGCAGTGGCCGACGTGACGCTCCGGTTCATTGTGGCTGTGTATATCCCTCCGCCAGCGTTGATCATCGCGGTCGTAGCCCCGGTGTCCGCGCCATTTGAGCCATTTGACAGTACGACGGAAGACGGCGATCCGGAGATTCTGGCATAAACAGTAACCAGCTGGGAGGCGACTGGAGCCGCTGGCGAGTGAGTTACGGAGGAGATGGCTCCGATCTCGCCAGCCGGGCGCGTCAGATCATTCTGGCCCGCCCCCGCCGTGCCGGGGGAGCCGTGGGCTGCCGGCTGGGGCAGCAGGGTGGTGGCGGCGGCGCGATTGAAAGAAAGCCGGGTATTGAGCTGGGGCGTGCCCGCGATCCAGCGGGCGCGCAGGGTGATCGTGTAGATGGCTGCTGCATTGTAGCTGACCGGAACCCCGCCAAATTTGAGCGTGAGCGACGCTTGGTTGTGCGAGGTGCCGCCCGACCCCGTGGCGGTCAGGCGTAGAAACTGGTTGCCTGACTCCGCGGCGACCGCGCCGGCATGGTTCCCGATCACGCGCCAGCCCCCGGTGGGTGGAGAGCCGGCGGTCATGGCGGTGAAATCCCCGCCTGCCACCAGGGAGCGGTGAACCCCGCCGACATTTTCGTCCACCTGTACGTCGTCGATGTCGCAGACGCCCTCGTCCACCAGGCCGATGAGCAGTTCATTCCACGGTTCGGGAGGATTAGCCGAGCCCACGCCGCCGTGGCCGATGTTTACCCAGGCTCCGGTGGGCTCCACACTGGCGTGCCATGCAGCGGGCACACTGTTGTCCGGTGCGGTCGGGTTCAGCCACAGGGAGGAGCCGCCGCCGCGTGTCCACCTCGGCCATTCGCTGAGGCTGTCCGCCCGTGCGGGGTAAAATCTGACCTCGTCGATCAAACTAAAGGACGCGTTCCGAAGACGAAGCCGGTCGCCCGTGTGGCGAATTTTTCCCGAGAACGGCCCGAGCACTGGGACACCGGGGCCGTATAAAGTGGAGAATGCGGCCGGGTCCCACGCCACCACCAGCCGCCCGCCAGCAGGGAGGACCGTCCCTGCCGGGAAAATGAACGAGACGCCATCGCTCAGCCGCCAGAGCGTCAGGTCAGCAGCGGCGGCTGTCTTGTTCCAGAGTTCGACCCACTGCTCCGGCGAGTCGCTGGGTGCGTCGAACATGATCTCGCTGATGACCACCGTGTCCGCTGGTTGCACACCGGGTGGTGCCAAGAAGACCGGAGTGGTGCCATTCGTCACGCCAGGGGTGCCGCCTGGTGCGGTGCTGGCCTGCCACGCGTGCGGGCCGGACTCGGCGCGGAGTTCGTCGATCCTTGCGAGGGTGGCACCGGTGCCGTCGGCGGCCGCAGGCCAGTCGCCGTCGTTCTCGTAGTCGAGTTCGTCCATGATCCGGCCTGAGCGGTTCTTCAGGCGGATGGTTTCACTGCCGTTCTTCAGTTTTCCTGTCCATGGCCCGAGCACTGGCACTGGTGCCATCTGCGCTGGCCGCTGCGCGACCACCAGGAACCCACCCGCGGCGAGGCTCGTTCCCTCGGGAAAAGTGAAGTCCACGGCGCCAGTGAGCCGCCAGCCGGACAGGTCGACACAGATGTGGTGCATGTTGCGCAGTTCGATCCATTCGGACTGGTTCACTTCATCGACGGGGTGGTAGTCGATCTCGTTAAAAACGACGGCGATGTCGCCCGCTCGGGCGGTGATCGAAATGAGCCAGACGAGCAGGCAGGCGAGCGTGTTTGTTTTCATGGCTAAAAAGTGAGGGTGGCACCCAGGTGGAGGCGAGGCCCGTCGCCGCCGGTGAGCGGTCAGGCGGAGTCGCAGCGGAGTGCGAATTTTTCCGTGACGCGAAGCCGCAGGCCGACCCCGCACGAGAGCAGGCTGCGCTCACCGCCCTCCGGTGACGAGAGCCAGGCCTGGCCGCCCTCCGCGAATGCGACCAGCCGGCCGGCCCCGGAGAACCAGCGCGAGCGGAAGTCGCACTGCGGCGAGCGTGCCTCCAGTGACCCCCACACGGCGTGGCGGCCGAGGATGGAGCGTTCGTCGTAGCCGCGCACCAGGCCGGTGCCCGCGACCGCCAGCTCTTCGCTCGGCAGCAGGGGGCCGTCCGCCCATTGCCCGCCCAGCTTGACCCCGAGCGTCGGGCCGTCCCCCGAGCCCCACTCGCTCCAGAGTGTGCCGCGGGTCAGGAAAAATGACGCACTGCTTCCGCCGACTGCGGCGGCATAGGCTGCGTCCTCGTCGTGGGCGAGGAGCCCGCCCGGACTCCACTCCATCTCCAGCGTGGCACCGTGCGAGCCATTTTTCCGCTGCCACTCCGGCGCGATGGACAGGGTGAAGGCGCCCACCTCCAGTGCCTGGTCAAAGGCCAGTTCGCTGCCGAAGGTGAGGCCGGTGTCGAAACGCTTGTAGTCAAAGCCTGCGCTGATATCCGCGTGGCCGGACGTGCTCCAGCGCCAGGGCACGATGTAGCGGGCAGAGGCCAGAAAAGTCTCCCCCGAAACATCGATGGTCGCGCCCTCGTGCGGCACCTGCGCCTGGGTCTGTGCGGCGGCGGCGGAGAAAACCAGCTCGTGCCGCCACGGCAGCGGGGCGCGCCACGTGAGCGAGCCGGAGGAAAAGGTGTCCGCAGTTTTTCCCATGGCCGCCTCCGCCGCCAGCGATGTCCCGGAACCAAAGGCATTCCCCCACAGCCCCCCGGCCCGCCAGCGGTCCTCCCCGGTGAGCGGCGTGCCGTCATTGTCATAACCCAGTGTGGCCCGCAGCGGCCAGTCATCACTGATGCGGAAGAGGAGCGCCGGGGCAAGTACGCCGCCGGGTCCGTCCGGCACAGGGACGAGCGAGGCGCTGGCCAGGGGGTGGCGGTTGAGCCAGTCAAGCTCACTCTGAAGTTCGGCGCCGCGGACCGGACGTCCGGTGAGTTTCCGCAGTCCGGTTTCCCACCGCTCCCGCGGCCAGTGTTTCCCCCCCGCCAGCCCGACCGCGCCCACGCGCGCTTCGTCGATCTGGATTTTCACCACGCCCTCGTCCGTCACGCCCTCTGGCAGGCTGACGATGACGACCGGCCTGTCGTGCTGTGCGTAGTGCCGGGTTACTGCTTCGGCCAGGGCGTGCAGCGTCTCGTCCGTCGCCTGCTGTCCGGGAAATGAGGCGAGCGCTGGGCCAAGCCCGGCAGGCAGATCCGACCCGCCCGGCTGGGTGGCAAAATCGAGGCGGGAGATGAGCGGGGCCGCCTGGAGCGAGACCGCGCCGAAGGCCAGCATGGCCGTGACAACCTGACGTGCGTTCCTCATTTTGTGGTGCCGGGTTTCTCCATGGTTGATCGTGCGGCCTGCACAGCCTTGACCAGCGCGGAGGGCCACTCGGGCGTGCCGGGTACACCGTCGGCGGGAAATGACTCGGGGGCGGATTTCTCACGGCGTGCGGTCACGCCGAAATCCGCATCCACTACGTAAACCAGCGGCCCGGCCGGCACCACAGCGGAGGAGGCGATGGTGACCAGACCTGGCGCGATCCTGGCCACTTCGGCCCGCGCGGGGTCGCTGTCTTTGCCTAGCCAGAACCACGCCACCGCGCCCACTGGAGGCGTCGTCACCGTTGTCCCGCCGCCTCTCACGGTGTCGTCTTCCGGGCGGGGATTCAGGAATAACATGAAGGCAACGACCGCCGCCGCTGCGGCCAGACCGCCCCAAGCGGCTGGCATCCTCCACCACGAGAGGTGCCTGGCGGCCAGGCCTGGCGCGGTCGCAATGGCAGGCACAGGCAGCGTTTCCGCTGTGCGGCGTCCGTAGGCCCCAGCCAGCAGATCGCGCACGTCGCCGGGCATCGGGATGTCATCATCGCCGCCCGGTGGACTGGCGGAGTTGAGCAGGGAGAGCACTTGCAGGCTCTCGGCGGGCTCGTCCGCCAGGTCGCGGGCGAGAGACTCGCGGTCTGCGGCGAGCTGCGCTTTCCGAGCGCTGGTTGGATTCGTGTTCATGGGTGGGTGGGTGGGCTGGATTCATGCCTCACCCCTGCTGTCGCAGTGGCGTCCGGCTGGCTGTCAGAAAAAATCATGAGTTTGGAAAAGTGGGGTTCAGTTGAGCAGATCGCGTCCTTTCAGGCACCGGGCCAGGCCGGCCAGGGCGAAGCCGAGCTGTTCCTGAAGGCGGCGGCGTCTGGTGGCCTCGGAGGACTTCGGCTCCAGTCCGAGCTGCCTGACCATGGCGGGGTCGCTCACGACTTCGAGCTGCGTCTCCCCGCGCATGAAGAGGCGCGTGACTACGGTCCACTGGACATCGCTGAGCACGTCCGAGCAACCCTCGTAGATGGTGGCGAAGTCCAGCCCGCCCGCGCCCGGCGCGTCGGTGGACACCGGCACGAGGGCCCCCGGCAGCGCGCGTGCCTCGCCGCCGGGCGTGTGCAGGGTCTCACGGCGGCGGGTGTCGTGGGGCAGATTTTTGAGCGCGGAGTTCGTCCGCAGGTGGGAGATGGCGCGTCTCTTCACCAGCGTGCCGAAGAGCCGGGGCGCCTGCTCGAAAACGGCGATGCGGTCCAGCATTCGCACCCCGTCCTCCTCCGGGCGCTCGCGGTCCAGCTCCGCCAGACATTCGGAGAAGACGTCCTCCACCTCGTCATCCGGAACGCCCGCGCGGCGGATGAGGTGCGGAGCGCTCCGCCGCATGAGGTCCACGAATGACTGCCACGCCTTCGTCTCTCCCAGCCGCAGTCCGGCCAGACTGAGAGCGGGCCAGCCATCCTCCCAAGTGCCATCATGCCACTCCGATTCATTTCCTGCCTGCGCCCTCGTCGCCGCTGTTGCGGCCAGCGCGGCCCGTTGGGTTTCCGTCTCCAGCCACGCCTGAGCTGCGGACTCGGGCGGCATTTCAGGAAATTGGAGCACGAATTTTTTCATCACAGCCCGCCCGACCTCCACGCCCGCCTCCACCGGCGCCAGCACCCCAGGGACGGGACGCCGCGCCCAGCGGATGGTGAATTTCCACAGTGCGGTCCAGTTGGATGGTTCGGTCATAATGCTGAAGGGGCGGAAGCAGGGAGCGGGATCGATTGTTGCGGGACACAGGCACCGCGATTCCCTTGCATAGCAGGCTGGCAGCGGAAGGGGAATCTTTTTTTATCCGTCCGTCCGGTCAAAAAGCACAATGAGGGGCATGGAGCATGAAAATGCCGGACCAGCGCCCGGTTCACAGCGGCACCAGCACCAGCCGCTGTGGCTTGGTGGCCTTTCATATTAACCATTGCGTTGAACCCGCTGGGTGGGCTCCTCGAAGGTGAAAAAAAGCAAGCAACTGGAGTGCTGATTTCATACTGGAATGGAAATTAGTTTTATGCGCCTCGTGGTGTGGTGATTGGCGGGCGGGGTGGCGGCCTGTTTTGGTCCGCTTCCCTGCCCCGGAGCCGTCTTTTTTCGGGAAAAGTGCAAAAAGCTGAAATCCGCTCACCGGCGGTTGCGACAGGAGGGATGACGGGAATGGCCACTACGGCCCCTTCCCATCAAGCGGCAAACAATCGCCGGTTCAGACAAACAGACCAAAAACATAAACACCAAAACAAAACAACAATATGAAAACAAACATCAGCACCCTCGCCTTCGCCTTTATCGCCACCATCGTGGCAAGCCATGCGCAGACTGCGGCCACCCCGGCAGCGGGTTCCGTCACAGTTCCGACCGCGAGCCAGCCGGCTCCGGTCACACTCATCACCGCCACGGGTGCCGCGGTGCCGATCACTTCGGTGACAATGTTCAGCTCCCAGTTCGACGCCGGCCTGAAGCAGGGCTTCTCTCAAATTGGGGGGGAGGGATACCTGAAAGGCACCCTCATATTCGTAAAAACCACCGGTCCTGACAAGCGGACTGAGGCCTGGATTTGGACGAGCGGCGCTGCGGCTCTGAGCACAGATGAAATCGCGGATCTTCGCTCTGGGCTTCGCGCCCGTGCTCAAGTCGCCGCGACGACCAAGCAAGCGCTGTCGGAACTGGCTGTTGGTGTGATGAGTCCGCGCATCTTTGTGCGTTCCCTGAAAAGTGGATTGATCACCACCCCGGCCACCCCGGCCACACCCGTTGGCAGCGCCGCAGCCGCCAAATAATAAACCCGCGCCGACGGACCACGCCACACCCCACAACACAGAGCGCTTCTGACGCCATGAAACTAGCAATCAACCAGCGTCTGTTGTCCCGCCGCCTCCGCCTAACGGCGGGGGCGGCTGCGGGCCTCCACCTCGCCCTGGCTTTCTGCCGCCCAGCCCATGTGCCGCTGCCCGGCGAGGAGACAAGTTCATTCTGGCATGGTGTGGCGGTCTATGCCGCAGCCGCAGGCGCGGACAATGCTTTCGGGTTTTATGCGCCATCGGTCGGCTCGGACCGGAAGGTCGTGTGCCTCATCTACGACGCCGCCGCCGGCGGGTGGTCTGAGGCGAAACTTCCCAAGATGAACCGGGAGGCCAACTTGAGGTTCGGGACCATGTCCTCCCAGTCCAACAGGGAAGGGGAGCATGACCGGATCATGGATGCCTCCTGGGCGGCCTACTGTTTCGGACAAATGCCAGGCGCAGAGGCAGTGCTGGTGGAGCATCATGTCGAGTTGATGCCAACGATGGCCCAGTTCCGCGTCACCGGCCAGCGCCCGGCCTGGATGCCCTATGACATTGCCACCTTCGCCCGCTCGGCGGGTGGAGTGAAAGCCGGGGATGAGGCCACCGAATCACCCAATCCTGCGGCTGACGCAGTGACAGCCAATCAACAATCGACAACCGCCAGATAATCAGGTTTGGAAGCGCTTACTGCCTTCGAATGATCACTTTTTGTCCGCATAGTTCCAACGTCACCACATTCCATGAACACAAGCTACATTTCCCTTCCTTCCTCTAATTCCGGGATTCTCCCGCGACTGCGAGTCACCCTCGCTGGTGCAACTGCGCTGGCACGCAAAAGCCTCCATCTCCAGCGGGAATCCCCCGTTCCGCTGGCCATCCTGCGCATCATCCTGGCCCTTGCCCTGCTCTTCCAGGCGGGGGCGATGTTTCCGCACTTGTATGCCCTCCTGGGCCGGCTGGGCATCATGCAGCCAGAAGCGACCATGCTGCTGGTTCGTCCGGAAATGCCGCGCATCCACTGGTTCACCGACTGGGCTTCGACCAACTGGGGATGGAGCGAAACCACGGGCCTCATGTCCTTTTTCTGGGCTTACATGATTGTGATTGGCCTGTTTGCGACCGGGTGCTTCACCCGGGTGGCGGCACCAGCCGCTTGGTTGCTCCACTTGATGCTCAAGACCACCAGTGCCAGCAGCGCGTATGGCGTGTCGGAGTTCGCCAACATGCTTCTCTTTTACTCCATCTTCATGCCCGTGGGCGCCCGCTGGTCGGTCGACGCGCTGTGGGGCCGCCGCGGCGCGGCGCGCACGCTGGGAGCGGCGCTGGCGAGGAGGGTGCTTCGCTGGCACCTGTGCATTGTCTACATCAGCAGCGGCATCGAGAAGGCGCAAGGCGAGCAGTGGCGCAATGGGGAGGCCATCTGGCGGGCTACTTTCCGCTCGGAAAACCCCTTCACCATGGATTTCCTCGCACATGTGCCGTGGCTCGCGGTTGCGATCTGCTGGGGCACGCTCTTTGTGGAGGCCGGCTACATTCTCATGTTCTGGCGCAAGGCCCGCGGCTGGTTTTTAACCTCCGTCGTCCTCATGCATCTCTCCATCGGCGTTTGCCTGGGCCTGTGGGTTTTCGCCGCCGTGATGATCGCCTTCAACCTCGCTGCGTGGGCTGGGATCGGCGCCAGCCCGTGGCTCCCTGAAGCGGTGCTCACCCGCTGGCCTTTGCTCCGCCGGGTCGCCGCCTCCCTCGGCTGATCTGAATCTTGTTAATCCAACTTCCATCATCCCAACCACTATGAAACGCCCTGCTCTTTTTTCCGGTATCGCCATTTGGACTGTCGCCGTCTTCTCCGCCGGCTGGTTCTCCCCACGGTGCGCTGCTCCTGCCTCGACGACAGCCGAAGGAAGCGCCGCCCGCGCGTCCCTCCGACCGGTGCCCCTGTCCCTCCGCGCCACAACCGTGCCCGCCGGCTCCAGCAATGCCGCTGCCGGTCTGCCGTCCCCACCGCCGCTCACTGCGGCCCGGCTGGATTCCCTGGCGGCGCTGGCCGTCACAAGCGATGCCGGGGCCTTCGCACTCACGGCCGCAGTGGGCTCACTGGGTGAATCGGAAGCCCGGAGCCTGCTTGCCAGCCTGGACGGCAGCGGACTGGGTGAAGAAACGCGGCGGCACGTGAGCATTCTCCTGCGCCAGCAGCTCGTGCGGCTGGATCCTGTCTCAGCCCTGGCTGAGTGGCGAGCCAGGCCGGTCGAGGAACGGGACGGACTTGTTGGTGACATTTTTTTCCATCTTGGCCACCGCGACCGGGCTGCGGCGGTGCAGGCTCTGTCCGGGCTGGAGCCGGCCTTCCGGGACCAGGCTGCGGAGGCGCTTGTGCAGGGCGCTGCGGCTGATGACCAGGCCGCCGGACTGGCGCTCGCCGCACAGCTCGGCATGAGTGTGGACAGCCCGGTGGTGCACGGACTGGCCGTGGCCTGGGCCCGCCGCGAACCCTCCGGGGCGGCTGCGGCGGCTTCCGCGCTGCCTGATGGGTGGCGTGAAGCCATCATGGGCAGCGTCATGGAGAACTGGGCATCCGCCGACGCCACGGCTGCCGCTGCCTGGGCCTCGGCCCAGCCTGCCAGCGTGCAGTCTGCGGCCTGGCCCGCAATGGTGGAGAACCTCTCGAGCAGGCTGGGGCCGGATGCCGCAGTGCGCTGGGCGGAGTCCCTGCCCTCCGGATCGTCCCGCGAGTCTGCGCTGGCAGATTCCGCCCGCCGCTGGGCTACCGCTGATCCAGAGGCAGCCTCTGCGTGGGCGGCGACACTTCCTCCCGGTTTTGTGCGGGACGCTGCTGCCTGCTCGCTCGCATCCGGCATCCAGGGGGGAGATCTGCATGGCGCGGCCGCGTGGGCGAGCGCCATCTCCGATCCGGTAAAACGGATGAACGCGCGCCGCGAGATCGTCAGCAGCTGGGTGGGCCAGCAGACTGAAAATGTGCTGTCAGTGATCGAGGGCAACAGCGGTCAACGGTGAGCGACCACCGGCATGGCCGGAAAAAATGACAGAAATGAAAAAAGTTGCAAGCGGGCGCCTGGTGATCGCGACAGCAGGGATGAAGCCGCTGGAAGAAGTCCGCGCCACCACCCACTCCAACCATCACTCAACCATGAAACAGAACCAGCCATCATCCCATCGTCATTCCGCCCGCCTTATTGCCACCGGAGCCGCACTCCTCGTCACGGTGACGGGGGTTTTTCTCGGCTCGCGGGCCACCGCCCCCTCCGCAGGCGGCCTAGCGGCAGGCCCTGTCGCGAGGGTTTCCGTCGTGGCCGCAGAGCAGGCGAATGCCTGGCAGTGGCCGCTCGGCGGCACGGCCAGCTACCGGGTCGAGCAGACTGTGGATGTCACGCCAAAGGACCTGGTCCTTGCCCCATCCGCTCCCGGGCGCACGAGTGTCGAGGGATTCCTCCATGTGCGTGTCACGGCAGTGAGCCCGGAGCGCATCACCCTGGCCGCCCGTCTCAGTGGCGTGAGCCTGACCAGCACCCCGCCCGGTGCGGAGAAGGGGGCGCGCTCTCCCGTCGTCGAGGAAATGCTCAACACCACGCCTGCCGTCCTTCATCTTTCTCCACAGGGGCAAGTGATCGCGTGCCTCATCCCCGCTGACCTGCCCGATGAAGATCGCGGCATGATCCAGGGCCTGATAGCCCCCCAGTTTGTCCTGAAGGCAGGGCAGGCGTGGAAAACAACCGAGACTGACCAGTGTGGTACTTACGACTGCCAATACCGGGCGCTGGCGGTGGGGCAGTGGAGCAAGGTCCGCTCCGCCCTGCCAGCCGCCCCCGCCGCCACGGACGAGGTGCACAGCGTCACCGCGCGCTCGCACATCACCGCCGGTGCCGGGGCGCTTTGGTTTGAAAAATTCCAAGGCACGGAGAGCCTCGATTGCCTCCTCCAGGACCGTGTCCTGTGTTCCGTCGAGACCAGCTTCAGCTATGAGCGTGCCGCCGATTCCGCCCTGCCTGAGGGTTTCGACACTTTCGCCGCCAGCCAGGCTGCGCAGGCCGTGCTGGTCTCCAGCCAGGACCTGGCCGCAGTAGACTGTCCGCGCCGCGAGCCCGCCCGCAGCCGTCAGCAGCAGGCCTGGCTGGAGCAAAAGTATGCCGCCATCCCGTGCTCGCAGATGATCGGTGCCATCGAGAGTGTGGTGGCTGCCGGTGGCGACCATGCCACCACCATCCCCGCCATGCACGCTCTGCGCGACTGGATCCTCTCCCGGCCCGGTGCTGCCGGGGAGGTGGCAGCGTCCCTGAAGGGAAGCGCTCTGCCGGATGCAGTTACCGCCCGCATCGTCCACGCGCTGGAACTCGCCGGCCGCACGAAACCCGAAGGCCAAGCCGGCCTCGCTGCCATCCTGACTGCGCCCGCAGGCACCTACCCGCCCGTGGTCAGCCTCCAGGCCGCCGTCGCCGCCGGCGGGGTCGGGCAGCTGCGCAGTGACGCGCTCGTCCCCGCCCTTCAGACCGCGATGGGCTCGGAAAATGTGGATGAAAATTTCCTCGTCAACGACTCCGCCCTCTACGCCCTCGGCTCCCTGGCTGCGGGAAACCCAGAATTGCGCCCCGGCCTGCTCGAAACCCTCCGGCCCCGGCTTACCCTCGACTCCCAGACTTCTCCCGGAGACGTTGCAACGGCGCTCCGTGCCCTGGGCAACGCGAAAATCGATGATGCTGAAATCATGCAGCAGGCTCTCAATCTGGGCAGCCAGCACAACGCAGCCGAAGTGCGCGAGGCTGCCGTTGACTACTTTTCCGCCACCCACACGAGTGAAGCGCTGGCGGGCCTGAGCCGTGCTCTGAACGATCCTGCCGAATCCGTCCGCAAAGGTGCACTCCAGGCACTGACAAGCCCGGAACTCGCTTCACCCGAAACGCTCAGCCCGGTGCTGGCGCTCGCGGGCGATGCCACCGCTCCACTGGCTTTGCGCGAACTGGCAGTGGATGCCCTGGCTCCCCACCAGGCCGTCCATCCGGAAATCAGGCAGCAGTTTCTCGCCCTCCTTCCCGGGGCGCAGGGTGATCTCGCCGCCAGACTCCAGCACGCCACCGGGTCGCCGCTTTAATCCCCGCAGGAGCCCCCTCCATTTTGCAGATTTGTTTGCCCCCACTGCGCAATGCGCGGACCGCCGAAAGGTGGTTCGCGCGTTTTGCGCTGTGGAAACAGGCTGGTTGCGGGCACCGGGGCTCACATGACCATGCCGCCGTCGACGGCGATGGCCTGGCCGGTGATGTAGCGGGCGTCCTCGCTGGCGATGAAGGCGACGGTGGCGGCGATGTCCTCCGGAGTGCCCATGGCGCCGAGGGGGATCTGGCCGAGGATGCCGGTTTTCTGGGCGTCGTTGAGGGCGGCGGTCATGTCGGTCGAGATGAAACCAGGGCAGACAGCGTTGACAGTGACGCCGCGTCCGGCGAACTCGCGGGCCAGTGATTTCGTGAGGCCGATGAGGCCGGCCTTGCTGGCGGCGTAGTTGGCCTGGCCGGCATTGCCGATGAGGCCGATGACGGAGGCGATGTTGATGATGCGGGCGTTTTTCTGCCGGAGGATGGAGCGCTGGAAGGCTTTGACGGCGTTGAAGGCTCCCTTGAGGTTGGTATTGAGGACGACGTCCCAGTCCTCGTCGCTCATGCGCATGGTGAGTCCGTCGCGGGTGACGCCGGCGTTGTTGACGAGGATGTCGACTTTGGTGAAATCCTCGATGACCTGCTTCCCGAGGGCTGCGACGGCGGCGGAGTCGGCCATGTCGCAGGCGTAGCCCTTGGCCGCGCCAGGGTGGGCGGCGTTAATTTCATCGGCGGCCTTGCTGCTGTTGGCTTCGGTGCGGCTCACGACGGCGATCTTCGCCCCGCCATCGGCGAGACGCTTGGCGATGCCAGCCCGATGCCGCGTCCGGCTCCGGTCACGACGGCGACTTTGTCTGTAAATGAGGTCATGCGCACGTCTCTGCCATGCCCCCGGCCGGGCTGCAACTGAAAGTCTGGGGGACCGGGCTATCGCTTGTAGAGAAACATTTTGTTTTTCGGCGTGAAGGACCAGAGTCCGTCCGAGACGGGACCGCTGACGTTCCAGCCGCCGAAAATGAGGAAGTCCGCGCCCGTCCAGCTGGCGGTGTGGTCCGAGCGGGCGGCATGGGCGGAGGGGGCGGCATGGGCGGAGGGGGCGGCGGTTAGGGGCTCCCAGGTGTTCGTCGACGGGAGAAAATACGCGCCCGTGGTGAGACCAGCGGGGTTGTTTCCCGGGGTGGGGGTGCCGCCGTGGACGATGACGGCGTTCCCCGTCCAGGTGGCGGTGGTGTGCTGGCGGGCAGTGGGGGCGGCGGCGGAGGGCAGGGCGGTCCAGGTGCTGGTGGCCGGATTGAACCTGGCACCATCGACGGGGAAGGTGGAGAGGTTGTAGCCACCCCAGATGAAAAGCTCCGTGCCCGTCCACGCGGTGGCGGCATGCCAGCGGGCGGCGGGAGCCCCGGTAGCGGGGAGTGCGGTCCAGTTTCCAGTGGCCGGGGAGAAGCGTGCGCCATTGGCCAGGGCGGAGCCGCCGGAGCCGCCCCAGGTGAGTAACTCCGTGCCGGTCCAGACTGAGCTGGCAGCGGCGCGGGCGGCGGGTGCGCCGGTCGTGGGGAGGAGCGTCCAGGTGCCCGCGGCGGCATTGTAGCGGGCGCCGTCGGCGAAATAAGTGGTGCCGTTCCAGCCGCCGTGAATGATCATTTCCGTGCCGGTCCAGACGGCGGCGTGGTAGTGGCGTCCGGCGAGGGTGGTGGCGGGGAGTGCGGTCCAGGTGTTGGAGGCGGGGCTGTAGCGGGCTCCGTCGGCAAAGCTGGCGGGCCCGGTGGTGCCGCCGAAGATGATCATGTCCGTCCCGGTCCAGACGGCGCTGTGGTAGTAGCGCGCGGCGGGGGCGCCTGTGGTCGGGAGTGCGGTCCAGGTGTTGGTGGCAGGGTTGTAGCGGGCTCCGGTATTGGTGGGTGTGCCGCTGGTGCCGCCGAAGACGATGAGTTCACTGCCGGTCCAGATGGAGGTGTGGGCGGCGCGGGCCGACGGGGCGTTCGCCGTGGCGGAGGTGGTTTTCTGGGTCCAGGTGTCCGGGGAAAGATCCAGGCTGCCGCTGAGCGAGTAGCCGCTGGCGAGGAGGGTGGTGGAGTTTGGCTCGCGGGCCATGACGACGCCGCCGGCGGGCACGAGGGTGGCTCCGCTGGCCGTGAGGCTGGCCATGCCGGCGCCCGGGGCGAGCGCGGTGCCGGAAACGCTGCCGGTGGCGAGGTTTCCCGTCTGCACGGCTCCATCTGCCAGGGCGGCGGTGGTGACGCCGCCGTCCCGCACGCTGCCGGCCAGGACGGCGGCGGGCTCGGAGCCGATGGTCTGGTCCGGGCTGAGCTGGGCAAAGGAGCCGCCGGTGGCCGGATCGCGCACCCAGATGCGGAGGCGCACGTCATTTCTGCCGGTGAAAATGGAGGAGGTGACCGGGCTGGTCATGCCGGCCACGGTGGTGTCGCCCAGGCGCACGTCAAAGCGGCCCGCCTTGACCGGCAGGGTGAGGGACGACGAGGGCGCGCTGCCGGGCGTGCCGAGTCCGGTGCCGTCGTGCGTCCAGAGGGTGGCGGCGGCGGGCGTGGCGGTGACGAGGGCAAACTTGAACTGGCGGTCGCCGGTGGGGTTTTGATTGCTCTCGATGATGCGGCCCTGATAGCTCAGGGTGGCGGGAGCGGCCTGCGCGCGGGCTGCGGGCAGTGCCAGCGCGAGGGCGAGGGCGAGGGAGGTGAAACGCGGGGAGGGCATGTGGGAAAATGGGGGTGGCGGGTGGCCTGGCGCGGGCGGCTATTTTTTAAAGAGGAACTTTTCCTGCAACGGGCGGAAGAGCCAGACGGGCGAGGCGACGAGATCGCCCTGGTTCAGCCCGCCCCAGAGGAGGAGGTCCGTGCCCGTCCAGACGGGAGTGGCGAAGTAGCGCGGGGAGGGCGCGCTGCTCACGCTGAGTGCGGTCCAGGAGTCCAGCTCGGGCAGGTAGCGGGCGCCGGAGTTCATGCCCTGGCTGAGGGTGGCCTGATTGAGCGTGTCCGTGCCGCCGAAGAGGAGCATCTCCTTTCCCGTCCAGACGGCGCTGTGGTAGAAGCGCGCGGCGGGGGCTCCGGCATCGCTGAGGGGCAGCCACCGGTCGTCGGCGGGATCGTAGCGGGCGCCGTCGCGGTAGACTTGGTTGATTTTCGTCGGGCCGATGTTGACCACGGCATTGCCACCCCAGACGATCATCTCTTTTCCCGTCCAGACAGCGCTGTGTCCGGCTCGCGCGCTGGGGGCGTTGACGCCGGTCATTTCCGTCCAGTCGTCGGTGGCGGGATTGTAGCGGAATCCATCATCCAGTGTGCTGAGGCTGGAGGGCGAGCCGCCCCAGATGATGAGTTCCGTGCCGGTCCAGACCCAGCCGGCCTGGCGGCGGGCCTGGGGTGCACCGGAGGCGGAAATGGTGGTCCACGCGTTAGTGTTCGGGTTCCAGAGGGAGCCGTCGGCCAGCGTGGTGGTGGTGGTGCCGGTCTTCGTGATGCCGCCCCAGACGAGGAAGCGGGTGCCCGTCCAGACGGCGATGGCATCGTAGCGGAAGCTGGGGCCGTCGGCCATGGCGGTCCACGTGTCGGTGGAGGGCTTGTAGCGGGCTCCGTTTTTAAAGGTGCCGCCGCCGCCCACGCCGCTGTAGCCGCCGAAGACGATGACCTCCGTGCCCGTCCAGACGCAGGAGGCATTGCTCCGGGCGGAGAGGGCGCCGATGTTGGTGGCCTGGGTCCAGACGTTGGTGGCGGGGTTGTAGCGGTAGGAGGTGTTGTACTCCGCCGTACCGCTGGCGGCTCCATTGGCACCACCGCAGATGAAAAACTCCGATCCCGTCCAGCAGGTGGCGGCGGCGTGGCGGTTTGTGATGGCTCCGCTGTTGCGTTCCGTCCACTGGGCCGGGCTGGTGGTGAGACGGCCAAACGGGGTGAACCCGGAGGCGGTGAGGGTGGTGTTTTCCGCCGTGTCAGAGAGGAGGATGGTGCCCGCTGGCACGGTGCTGACTCCGCCAGCGGCCAGCGCCTGCTGCGCCACGCCGGGGGCGAGCTGCGTGGCGGTGATGCTGCCTGCCGCCAGGGCGGCGCTGGTGACCGACCCCGCAGCCAGGGTGGACGTGCCGACGGCTCCGTCCCGCAGCGAGTCTGTGACAAAGGCGTAGGCCGAGGGGGAAAGGACCTGGTCCGGCAGCAGGCGCTGGCTGCCGCGCGTGCCGTCGTCAAACCAGGTGGCCAGGACGAGGTCCGTCTGGTTAAAAACGGCGCTGCCCAGCGAGGTCATGCCCTGGCCGAGGAGGACGCTGTAGTGGCCGCGGTCCACGGCGAGGGTGAGGGCAGTGGCGGGCTCTCCGGTGGCGGTGCCGTCATTGCTCCAGAGGTTCGTCGTGCCACCGGAGGCGGAGCGCAGGACAAACTTGAACTTTCCCTGGCCGTGGAAGCCGGTGTTCGACACCGTGACGCGGCCGGTGACGCGGAGCGCCTGCGGCGTGGTCTGGGCCGCGGCCGGGAGCAGCGGGGAAAGCAGGAGCGCCGCTGCGAGGAGGGCGCGGGCAAAGCCAGACTGGGGGGTGGGAGAGGGAAGGGGGGCGTGCATGGGCGGCAAAGGCGGGAGGAAAAGTGGGGGGAGGAGGGCGTGAGGGCTACTGCTTCAGGTAGACGGTGAGGGGAACGCTGGGGCGGTAGAGGTGGAGCGAGGAGTAAATGCCGAGGATGGTTTCCGTTTCCGAATACCCGCCATAGACGAGTGCCTGGCTGCCGGTCCAGAAGATGTGGTGGGCGGTGCGCGCGGCGGGTGCGGCATCGCTGCTGACGGGCAGCCAGAGATTGTCCGACGGCCGGTAGCGTCCGCCGGAGGAGAGGCCAGTGGCCCACGGCTCGTCCGCCGTCTGGTGGGAGTAGGTGCCGCCCCAGACGACGAATTCGCTGCCGGTCCAGACTGCTTTGGCTCCGCCTGCGGCGGCGGGTGCTCCGTCGCTGTTAAAGGCCAGCCAGGTGTTCGACGTGGGAGAGTAGCGGCCGCCTGTGCGGACGTGGCTGATGTAGGGCGTCTCGTAGGTGGTGTTCCCGGCGTTGAGTGTTTCCGCAAATGAGCCGCCCCAGACGATGAGTTCCGTGCCGGTCCAGGCGCTGGCGTGGTCGTAGCGGGACTCGGGGGAGGAGGACATTCCGGCCCATGTGTTGCTCACCGGATTGTAGATGCCGCCGTTGTTGTACGTGATTGTCTTGTTGCGGCCGCCCCAAACGATCATCCCCGTGCCAGTCCAGTGGGCGCAGTGGCCGTGGCGTCCGGCGGGGGCTCCGGAGAAATTCACCCCGGTCCAGGTGTTCGTGGCCGGGGTGTAGACGCCGCCGTCGTTCCACCAGGTGGTCGCGTTGTGCCCGCCGAAGATGATCATCTGCGATCCGCTCCACACGGCGGAGTGCTGGCAGCGGGTGGTGGTGGGCAGGGCAAACGCGGGGAGCGCCGTCCAGGTGTTCGCGGACAGGTTGTAGCGGGCGCCGCTGGTGTAGTAAGCCGTGTCGTTCCGACCGCCAAAGATGATCATCTCCGTGCCGGTCCAGACCGCGCTGTGCTCCAGGCGCGGGGAGGGGGCTCCAGTGGTGGGGAGGGCGGTCCACGTGTTGGAGGCCAGGTTGTACCGGTAGCCGGTATTCACCGGAGCGCCGTTGACCAGGCCGCCCCAGGTGAAGAGGTCCGTGCCGGTCCAGACGGCGGTCTCAAATTGGGCGCCGGGCGGGGGACTGGTCGCGTTCAGGGTGGACCAGGCGTCATTTCCCGTGGTCGTGTCGCTCAGGCGGACAAAGCCGGCGGCGAGGAGCGTGGCGCTGTT
>JANOAS010000253.1:0-5503 GCA_031411255.1 bacterium | reverse complement strand
GGGGGGCCTTTACGGTCTCGCCTTCAACCTCGTGCAACCCGATGGGGGCGTGGTGCTCCTCGGCTCCGGAGCGACTAACAACGCGGGTGACTAAGAAAACACGACCGGACGCCTCCTTTCCGTCCCTGTCGGTCGCAAGCTGCTTGGCCGCGTGGTGAATGCCCTCGGTGAGCCGATTGACAACAAGGGCCCCATTGATGCCGACGCCCAGTATCCTGTCGAGAAACTGGCCCCGGGCATCATCGCCCGCAAATCAGTTTCCGTCCCCGTTCAGACGGGCATCATGTCCATCGACGCCATGATCCCGATCGGCCGCGGCCAGCGCGAGCTGATCATCGGCGATCGTTCCACCGGCAAGACGACCATCGCCGTGGACACCATTATTTCTCAGGCCAAGCAAAACAAGGCTGCCGAGCAGGGCAAGCTGGCTGGCCACCAGCCGCTCTACTGCATTTACGTCGCCGTCGCTCAGAAGCAGTCCAACGTCGCGCGGGTCGTGAAGACTCTCGAAGACGCCGCTGCGATGGAATACACCGTCGTCATCAGTGCCTCCGCTTCCGACTCTGCGGTCAACCAGTATCTCGCCCCTTACTCCGGCTGCGCCATCGGCGAGTGGTTCATGGATCAGGGTGAGGACGCCCTCATCGTCTTTGACGACCTATCCAAACAAGCTGTCGCCTACCGCCAGGTTTCCCTGATTCTCAAGCGCCCCTCCGGTCGTGAGGCCTATCCGGGCGACGTGTTCTACCTGCACAGCCGGTTGCTTGAGCGTGCCTGCCGCGTGAGCGATCAGTATGGCGGCGGCTCCATGACGGCTCTGCCGATCATTGAGACGCAGGCTGGTGACGTGTCCGCCTACATTCCCACGAACGTTATTTCCATCACGGACGGTCAGATCTTCCTCGAAACCGATCTGTTCTATCAGGGCATTCGCCCGGCTATTTCCGTCGGTCTGTCCGTGTCCCGCGTCGGTTCCGCCGCGCAGACCAAGGCCATTAAGAAGGTGTCCGGCACGACCAAGCTCGACCTCGCCCAGTTCCGTGAACTGGCTGCATTTGCCCAGTTCGGTTCCGATCTCGACGCCGGAACCAAGGCCAAGCTCGACCGCGGCGCCCGCATCGTCGAACTCTTCAAACAGCAGCAGTATCAGCCGAAGAGTCTGGCCATCATGGTGTGCTCGCTCTACGCCATGCAGAAGGGCTACTTTGACGATGTCGCCGTGGACCGCATCCGCGAGTGCCAGGCCAAACTCGAAGACTACCTGACCACCCGGAAGGAAGCCATGCTCGAGAAGCTCGCCAACGAGAAGACCCTCGACAACGTCGAAGGGGACATCAAGACGGCTCTGGAAGACTTCAAGTCGAGCTGGAAATAAGGCTGGTCTGAAATCCGAAATTTCAAACCTGAATTTCTAAATGCCCAGCACCCGCGACATCCGCCGCCGCATCAAGTCGGTCAAAAACACGGCCCAGATTACCAAGGCCATGCAGATGGTCGCGGCCGCGAAGATGAAGAAGGCGCAGGACCAGGCCACCAACGGCCGACCCTACGCCGATCTTCTCAACCAGATCCTCGTCAGTCTCAAGGACCGCGTCGAAGATTCTGCGCACCCGTTCTTTTCCCAAGGGGCGGGTTCAAAGACCCTGGTCCTGCTGATCACCAGCGACAAGGGCCTGTGCGGTGCTTTCAACACCAACCTCCTGAAGAAGGTTCTGCAGAGCTTCAAGGAAGGCGAGTTTGACTTCGTCACGATTGGGAAGAAAGGGGCCACCTCTCTTGCCCGCTTGAAGCGCAACATCCTGGCTGATTTTCCCCTCAAGGACCCGGCCAAGTCTGTGGAAGTTCGTGTTGTCGGCCAGTTTCTCCAGGACCGGTTCCGCACGGGTGAATACAAGAACGTGGTTGTCGCCTTCAACAACTTCGTTAACACCGTCACCGTCGTTCCTTCGGTCGAGACCCTCCTCCCGGTTGACGCCGTCAGCCTCGGTGGCAAGCGCTCCTACGAGGGCATGGGCAGTGCTGTCGAAGTCAAGGACGCCAACGCCGGTCCGGTGCCGCAGTATTCCTTTGAGCCCGGGGCCACCCAGGTTTTCGAGAGCATCCTGCCCCAGTACGTGAACAACACCATCTATCAGATGCTGCTTGAGTCCCGCGCCTCCGAGCACTCCAGCCGGATGGTGGCCATGAAGAACGCCACCGACAATGCCAAGCAGATGCTCAAGGATCTGAGCCTCGAATACAACAAGCTGCGCCAGGCGGCCATCACCAACGAACTCCTCGAAATCACCACGGCCAAGATGGCCCTCGAGTAAACGTCTCCCTTTCACCCGTTCCTTTTCAAACCAGCAAGAGTCATGAGCAACATCGGCAAAATCGTCCAAGTCATCGGTCCCGTCGTGGACGTGGATTTCTCCGCGACCGGCAACCTGCCCTCCATCTACAACGCCCTCGAGATTCGTTACGATCTCGGCGGGAAAAGCGTCCGCCTCATTTGCGAGGTGCAGCAGCACCTTGGGGACGGATGGGTCCGCTCGGTGGCCATGATTTCCACCGAGGGTCTCAAGCGCGGCATGAGCGTGACCGACACGGGTGGCCCGATCACCGTCCCCGTTGGTGAGGCCGTTCTCGGCCGCATTTTCAACGTTACTGGCGATGCCTGCGATGACCAGCCCGATCCCGTCACGGAGAAGCGCTACGGCATTCACCGCAAGGCTCCGTCGCTTGCCGACCAGGATCCTTCCGCTCAGATTCTCGAAACCGGCATCAAGGTCATCGACCTGATCTGCCCCTTCACCAAGGGTGGCAAAGTCGGAGCCTTCGGTGGGGCGGGCGTCGGCAAGACCGTCGTCATCATGGAGCTTATCAACAACATCGCCAAGGGCCACGGTGGTTACTCCGTTTTCGCCGGGGTGGGTGAGCGGACCCGTGAGGGGAATGACCTCTACTGGGAAATGATCGAGTCCGGCGTCATCGCGACCGAGAAGGACGAGAAAGGCCATCCCAAGACCGACAGCCAGGGCCGTCCAGTTCTCGCAGCTGGCTCGAAAGTGGCTCTGGTTTACGGACAGATGAACGAGCCTCCAGGGGCGCGTCTCCGCGTCGCCCTCTCCGCCCTCTCCATGGCCGAATATTTCCGTGACGAAAAGAACCAGGACGTGCTTTTCTTCGTGGACAACGTGTTCCGTTTCTCGCAGGCCGGTTCTGAAGTCTCCGCGCTCCTCGGACGGACGCCGTCTGCGGTGGGATACCAGCCCACGCTCGCTGCCGAAATGGGCACGATGCAGGAGCGGATCACCTCGACCAAGAGCGGTTCCATCACCTCCTTCCAGGCCGTTTACGTGCCTGCGGATGACTTGACTGACCCGGCTCCGGCCAACACGTTTGCCCACCTTGACTCCACGGTCGTTCTTGAGCGTTCCCTCGCGGAACTCGGCATCTACCCGGCGGTCGATCCTCTCGCTTCCGTTTCGAAGGCGCTTGCGCCGGAGATCGTGGGCGAGGAGCACTACCGTGTGGCCCGCGGCGTTCAGCGGATCCTCCAGCGCTACAAGGATCTGCAGGACATCATCGCCATTCTGGGCATGGACGAGCTTTCCGATGATGACAAGCTCACCGTCTACCGCGCCCGCAAACTCCAGCGCTTTCTGTCCCAGCCCTTCCACGTGGCCGAGCAGTTCACCGGCACGCCCGGCGCTTACGTCTCGGTCAAGGACACGGTCAAGGGCTTCGGCGAGGTGCTCGACGGCAAGCACGACAGCGTTCCGGAGGCCAACTTCTACATGAAGGGCGGCATCGACACCGTCAAAAAGGACTAAGCTCCGCAGGACTCACCCGCCATGCCGCTCCATCTCGAAATCGTCACTCCCGAAGCCCGCATCCACTCTGATGAGGTGGATACGGTCATCCTGCCCGGCTACGACGGGGAAATGGGCGTTCTTCCGGCCCACGCTCCTCTCGTCACGACTCTGAATCCCGGAGAGCTGCGCATCGTGAAAGGCGGGCAGGTCTCGGAAATGGCGGTCGGCGAGGGGCTTGTGGAAGTCACTGGTACGACGGTCAAGGTTTTGACCGACATGGCTGTGCACGAAAAAGACATCGACGAAGCCACTGTTCAAGCCGCGCTCGACCGGGCGCAGGAGTCTCTCAAGGCCGGGGCCAGCCTTGGTGCCGAGGAAGTGGCCGCCGTTGAGGCGATCATTGCCCGCAGCACGGCCAAGCTGGCCCTCAAGCGCAAGCGCCGTTCTCTCTAACGGGCAGCCCCTAAACGGTATTTTGCGAAGGGCGGTCCTCCTGGGCCGCCCTTTTTCGTTCAAGCGCATCCGGGGTTGCACACGCCGCGGGTTCCGCCTATTGAGGAAGCAACCAAACTCTTTTCATTCTGGACTCTGAATTTCAAACTCAAGTGGCTGCCACTGACGATCCGCAGGCGCTCGACGCGGCGGTGGGGCAGGCGGCGGGTGTGCTCAAGGCGGGCGGGGTGGTGGCACTGCCGACGGAGACCGTTTACGGTCTTGCTGCCAATGCTCTGGATGCAAGCGCTGTCGCTAGAATTTTTGCAGCCAAGGAACGGCCCGCCTTTGATCCATTGATCGTGCACGTCCGCTCTCTTGAGCACGTAGCGGAGGTGGCGGAAATTCCCGCCGAATTTGCCGATGTGATCGGGAAGATCGCTGCGGCGCACTGGCCTGGACCGCTGACCATCCTGCTGCCGAAGAAGCCGAATGTGCCGGACATCACCACCAGCGGACTGCCCACGGTGGCGGTGCGAGTGCCTGCGGATCCAGTGTTCCGCCGTGTCCTGAAGGAGTGCCGCTTCCCGCTGGCCGCGCCGAGTGCGAACCGGTTTGGTCGCATTTCTCCCACGTCCGCCTCGGCGGTGATGAAGGAGTTGTCCGGGCGCATCCCACTCGTCCTTGACGGCGGGGCGTGCAGCGAGGGGCTGGAGTCCACCATCATCCGGCTGGTCCCGCAGGACAAGCGTCCTCGCATCGAAATCCTGCGGCCGGGTCCCGTGACGAAGGAAATGCTCCAAGTTTTCGGCCAGGTGAAAATCCTGAAGGGAGGTCCGACTCCCGAGGCTCCGGGGCGTCTGCCGAGCCACTATGCGCCGAAGACTCCGTTCCGCTTGGTGGAGAGCCTGGATGACTGGGAGCCGGAGCCGGGGCGGCGCTACGCGCTTCTCAGCTACAGCGGCGACCCCACTGCCGGCTACACCGGCCTCACGGACTGGGCGCACATCATTTCCCTGAGCCCGGGAAATGGGAAGCTGCACGAGGCCTCGATCCGCCTCTTCCACGTCATGCGCCAGCTGGATGAGCTGGGGGTGGACGAAATCATTTCCGAGCCGGTGTCTGAAGTGGGTCTCGGCGTGGCTATCATGGACCGGCTGCGCAAGGCTTCCGGTCCTCGGGACTGAGCCTCCTAGCTTTACGCGCTCACGGGCCGGGCTGGCTGTGCGGCCGGGCTGGCGGGAGTCTGGCGGCGGCTGGGCGGGAGGAAAGGC
>JANOAS010000252.1:0-33542 GCA_031411255.1 bacterium | reverse complement strand
CCCACTGGAGGCCGAGCGGCGCGGTGGCACTGCCAGTGACCTGGAGCGGACGGTTGATCGTCTGACCGTCGGTCAGGCTGAATGCCTGAATGGTCGGGCCGTCCGTGATGAGGGTGACTCCAAGGGAAAGCGGTGTGCTGACCTGGCCGGTGACGCTCTGGAACTGGAGGTAGACCGTCTTCGCCCCGCCCCCGGCGGAAAGCATGAAGTTTTTCTGGAAGGGACGCGGGCTGTAGAGGTCGGCCACGCCTGGGGCGAAGATGTCCTGCCACGGCACGCTGGGGAAGAGGGAGTTTTCACTCATGCGATACGCGAAGGCATTGGCCGAGGCGAGGATGAGGGCGAGGTTCCGTGCGCCGGTGGAGGTGATGCCCCCGAAGGTGGCGAATCCGGAGGTCAGCACCGGCTCCCCGGCCAGCGGGGTGGCGCGTCCGACGGTGCCGCTGACGGCTCCGTTGATTTCGGCCACGTCGGTCGTGCCCCACCAGTTGCTGGCGAGGTTCAGCGTGGCGGTGCCGGCCTGCTGGGCGTCCTTTGCTGCGTTGTTCTTCAGCACGGACTGGCTGGCGGCGACGGTGGAGGCCCCCTCGGCGAGGATGCCGGTGTCATTGAGCGAGAAATAGGCGCCGCTCAGCGTGAGCGAGGCCGCGCCGAGAGTGTGGAGGCCTGCGCCTTCATTCCAGACGGCGAAGAGCGGACCGACGGTGGCGGTGCCGCCGTTAAAGGTGACGCCCTTTCCATACCGGACCCAGAGGTTGGCCAGCCGGGTGGTGGAGGTCGGGGAAATGAGCGAGACGCCCTGCCAGTCCCCGCGCTGGGGCGAGCCGCCGGGAGTGTCAGTGGAGGAGGTGAAATTGATGGGCAGAAGCGGCGTGCCCTCCGCGACGAGTGCGCCGCCATCCACGACGATGCCGGCGCCAGCGGCGAAGGCGAGCGTGGTGCCGGGGGCGATGGTGACGGTGGCTCCGGATTTCACCGTGAAAGTCTGCAGGACGGGGATCGTCTCGTTTGCTCCAGCCGTGCCGATGGCCAGATTCGACGTGATGTTTCCGCTGAGCGGGTCGGTCCACGTCTGGGTGATGACGGCTGGGTTCAGGCCGCCGAGACGGTTGTAGCCAACCACGGCGAAGCGCCAGGTCTTCGTCCGGTCAAGGGCGGAGACATCGAATGTCTTCGTCGTGGCGGGCAGGGTGGCCACGGGCGTGAGGCCGGTGACGCTGGAGAATGCCGTCTCCTGCTGGTAGACCTTGAACCCCTGGAAACCGGTGAGGGCGGTGGTGGAGTAGGCAGTCCAGTCGAGGTGCGCCTTGTCCGGTCCGGGACTGGTGAGGGCGAAGGTGACGGGCGGCGGCACTGTGCTGTTGAGAATGATGTGCAGCGGCGTGACAGCCGGAGTGACGTTTCCCGCGACGTCGACAGCGACCACGGCGGCGTAGTAGTCCGTGTCCGGCAGGAGGGAGTTAAACTTGAAGGTGCGGATGGTCTTGCCCGTGCCGCTGACGGCGAGGAGCGGGGTGACGGAGGCGTAGCTGGCCGTTTGCAGGTAAACCCGGAAGCCGTTCAGATCGACCGGAGCGGTGTAGGCGCTCCAGCCGATGGTGGCGGAGGTGGTGTCCGAGGTGGTGAGCAGGGGGATCGGGTTGGCGGGCGGGGTGACATCGGCGTCGAAGTTGAAGACATCCGCCGGCGCCATGACGCGGGCATTTGTGTCTGCTGCGGCGGAAGCGCGGAGAACAAAGGCGCCGTCATTTCCCGGCCCGAAGGTGAAGGCGGCGGTTTCAAAATCGGTGGCTGATTTCCACGTGCCTCCGGCGGGGACGGCGGGCACGGCGGCGGCGTTCGGGCTGGTGAGGGTGAGGACCGGGAGGACCGCAGGATTCATGGCCCGGTCAAAGGTGAGGGTGAACTTCACGTCCGAAGCGGCGCGGATGGGGGAGGTGTAGTTCGCAGTGACCGAGGCGACCGACGGCTTCAGCGAGCGGCTCGTGTAGAGCGCGGTGAAGGTCATAGAGGGAGGATCGAGCGTTGAGAACGTCTTGCTGAAGGTGCGGGCGGAGCCGAAGAAGGCGGCGTTGAGGTTGAACTTGTCGAAGAGGTACTCCGTGTCGGCCACAATGGCGGAGGCTGGGGCGGTGAAGGTGGAGGTCTGGCCGTTGCTGAACGTGCCGGCTCCGGTGACCGCGCCCAGACCGGCAGGGCTGGTGGCGGTGGTGACGTTGTGGGTCGGGTTGGCTTCCGCGAAGACGGCCTGGAGGGCGCGGGCGGAATTCACCGTGAGCGGCAGGGTGGCGGCGACGCCCTGGGTGACGCCGGACTCCTCCCAGCGGTTGAACGTGTAGCCCTGGCTGGCGGTGGCGGTGAGGGAAGCAGCGGAGCCGTAGGTGAAGAAGCCGGTGCCCGTGACCGTGCCGGCGCCCGCCGGGGAGACGGTGGCGGTCACTTGGAAGCTGGGCAGGGCAAACTCGGCGACGAGGTTCCGGCTGGCGGTGGCGGTGAAGGTGTAGCTGGGGCTGGCACTGGCGAAGACGCCGCCCTCCGACCAGCGGACAAACTGGTAGGGCAGGGTGGCGGTGTTCGGCGTGGCGATGACGGTGACTCCCGCGCCTGCGATGAACGTGCCTCCGCCGGTGGCCGTGCCCTGGGCGGCATTCGAGGGGGCCACGGCGATGTTCCAGTATTGCAGGATCTGGAAGGTGCCGGCGATGGAGTTTTGCTCCGCGGTGGCGTGGGACGTGCCGTCGTGCTCGTAGAGATCGTCCGCGGAATCCGCCGTGATGGTGACCTGGTAGAGGCCCGGTGTGCTGGCCGCGACCGAGCCGGTGCGGGCGAGGGTGGCCCCGGCCCCGGCGACGCCGGGAACGCGCAGTTCATCGAGAACGACGGCGCTGGTGGTGGTGTTGACGACGCGGACGCGCTCCTTGAACCCAGAGGGAGCGGCGGCATTGCCCGTGTTGGCGAGGTTCCACGAGAGCGAGTAAACCCCGGCGACCGGCCCGGTGATGCCGAGGGTGTTGACCGAGAGGTTCGGGTAGGGGGCGAGGGTGACGTTGAAGGCGGGGTTCGAGGTTGTGGTGTTGTCGCCTTCGAGGAGGAGTTCATCCACCTGGTTCACCAGGTCCGTGCGGGCGATGAGGTAGTAGCTGCCGACGGCTCCGGCGGGCAGGCTGGAGGTGCCGCTGACGGTGTAGTTCGCCCCGCCGGCCAGTGCGCCATTGTGCGGGAAGACCCCGATTTCCGTGTCATCCGAGTCGCCAAAAACGAGGTTTTGCGACAGCACGAGGCGGTCGCTCCACGCGCTCGCACCGGTGCTGGCGGTGCCGCTGTTCGTGACGGTGAAAGAATACGTGAACGAGGATCCACTTTGCAGCCCGGCCTCCGGCGGAACCGGGAGGGCGGTGACCTGGAGGTTGGGGATGTTGATCGAGGCGGTGTCGCGCACCTGGATGGCGACGGCGCAGGCACTGGCGAAATCCCCGGTGCCGCCGGTGCTGCGGAGCAGGAGGTGGTAGGTGTCCGGCGCGGTGATGGAAACCTGCGCGGTGCCGTCCCCGGCGGAGCCGCCCGCTTCCGCGATGAAGGTGCCGGCCGAATTGTAAACGGCCACCACCGGCAGCAGCGGCGAGCCCGCGGGCAGGATCGTGTTCAGGAAAATGGTGCGGCCAGCCGGGATGGCTCCGAGATTGAAGTAATCCAAGTCGGCAGGCGATGCGACGAGTCCGGCGACGGTGGCCGAATCCACCGAGCCCGCGTGGGCAAGGGTGACGGGATCTGAGAGGGCGCGGGAGCCGTTGTCCTCGCTCTCCAGCTGGAGGAGGGCGGGATCGACGAGGGAAAGGCGGAAGCGGTATTCCGTCTGTATGTCGTAGTTTGGCGAGATCTTGAGGACGTAGCGGCCCGTGGCTGCGAGCGTGTAGGGGACAAAGGTGCCGATGGTGTTTTCACCGAGCAGGCGGCTGAACACCTGCACATTGTCCGGCCCGATGAGGGCGAAGTACATCGAGTAGTAATTCGGCGAGCCTGGGTAAAAGGCATCCATGGTGAGGGTCTGCCCCGCAGTGCCGGTGAAGGACCAGTACTCGATGTCGCCGCCACTGGTGCGGCGGCCGCGGGCCAGGCCGTTCCAGAATCCAGTGGGCGACTGGGCCAGGGGGAGCGTGGTGGCGGCTGCGTTGCTTGTATTTCCCGGCAGGGCGGTGGTGTAGCCGGGCACGCCGAGGATGGTGAAGTTCCTCACGAAGGGAGAGGCCATCACATTTCCATAGGTGTCCTGGAGACCGGCAATGCTGAGGCGGTAGCTGCCGGGCGGGAGCGGGCCGTTCGGGATGGTGGCGCTGCCGGCGGTACCCGAGGTGTAGGCACCGGGGGTGACAGGGTAGAGCACGTCATCGCTGCTGCCGAGCACGGTGTCCGTGCCGGCCTCGCGGAGGACGTAGTTCGCCGCCGTGGCCACCGTGGAGGCGATGAGGTCCTCGTTAAAGGTGAGGGTGAAGCTGTCGAGCTGGGCGGCGGTGGAGGAGCCCTCGGCGGGGAGATTGGTGGCGAGGATCTGGGGTGGGAGACCGTCGGAAAGGGCGACGGCCATTTGATACGTAGCCTTCAGCCCCAGCTCGGCGGCGATGCCGGTGATGCGCAGGTAGAAGGCTCCCTCCTGCCCGGCGATCACGCTGTGGGTGAGGGTGACGGCTCCGGCGGTGCTGGTGGCCACCTCGGTGCCGCCGGTCTTGTAGAGGTGGAGGACCGGGGTGGCGAGGCTGCTGTCCTGGGGCCGGGTCAGGGCCACATTGATCTGCGTGCCGAGGGCCAGATTTCCCAGCTGCCAGGTGTCGCCGGTGGTGTCGCCAGCCCAGAGGTAGCCAAACGCCTTCGCGGAGCGGGCGCCGCTGCCTGCGGAGAAGGTGAGCGCGTTGGCCTGGGCGATGGAATCGTTGGCTTCGCTCTCGATGGTGGTCTGAGAGTCCACCAGGCTGATGCGGAAGCGGTATTCCGTGGTGGGCGTGTAGTTGTAGGAAACGCGGAGGAAGAAGCGGCCGTCGAAGGGCAGGGTGATCTGGGGGCCGGTGCCGTAGCCGGAGTAGTCGGAGTAAAAGGTGGACGAGACGTTGTTTCCACTCTGGTCCTGGAGGAGCCAGGCGAGACCGCTGGCGGCGGCGGGTGCGGCGGCGATCATGCCGATGGCGACCCGGTCCCCGGCTTTTCCAGAGAAGGTGTAGAAGTCCTGGTCCGCGCCGTCGGTGAGCTGGCCGCGGCCGTAGCCCTGGCGGAGCCCGGCGACGTTGCCATCCGCTGCGAGGAAGAGGCCGGTGCGGGCGGTGAAGGTGTAGAGGACGCCGGTCGTTTGATTGATGGCGGCCAGGTCTGGCAGGCCATCGCCGTTGAGGTCGCCCGTGCCGGCATCGATGGTGTTTTGCACCTCGGGCATGAGGAGCGGTGAATCAAAGGCCACGGTGGAGCTGGCCCGGTTTTTCATGACGAGGAGGCCGTTCCAGCGCGGGGCGACGATGTCGGGCCAGCCGTCTCCATTCACGTCGGCGAGGCGGAGCTGGAAGCAGTAGCTGGTGCTGCCGAGGGCGATGGTCTTGAAGGGCTGGAACGTGCCGTCTCCATTGCCGAGCAGGTAGCTCACGGCGTCGTCATACTGGCTGTGGACGAGGAGGTCCGACTTGCCGTCGCCGTTGAGGTCGCCGATGGCCACGGCGGCTTCATTCACGTCGTCCACGGGCACGCGCACCGGGGTGGAGAAGCTGCCGCCGCCGGTGGCGAGGAAAACGAGGACGCTGGAGGAGGCCCAGTCCGTGGCCACGATGTCGGTCATGCCGTTGCCGTCGAAATCAGCGGCGGCCACGTTATAGGGCTGCCAGACGGGAGTGAGGCCGTTGCCGACGGTGGTTTTCACGAAGCCGCCCAGCCCGTCGCCCGTGATCAGGCTCAGGCTGCGGCCGGTGGCTCCGGTGGCGTAGTTCGTGACGATGAGGTCCGGCTTGCCGTCGCCGTTGAAGTCGCCGACGGCGGCACTTAGCGGGCCGTCGCCCACGGTCACAGTGGCCACGGGATGGAGGACGCCGTCGAGGTCGTTGCGCAGGATGGAGACGGTGTCGGCATTGTAGTTCATGACGGCGAGGTCGAAGTCGCCGTCCTTGTCGTAGTCAAATTTAACGACCGCCTTTGGCCCGTCGCCCACGGCCTGGCTGGTGGGAGCACCGAAGCCGGCGGGGGAGTTCAGGTAAATGGCGAGGTTGTCCGAGCCTTCGCGTGAAACCACGGCGTCCAGGCGGCCATCGCCGTCCAGCTGGAGCAGGGCCAGACCTTGCACGGGCGTGCCGGTGAGGGCGGGCAGGGAGGTGGCAGTGTAGGACCCGTCGGCCAGGGCGCTGGGGGTGGTGCTCAGGCTGTCGGCCTCGGCGCGGGTGCCGTTTGACCGGTCCTCAGTCACGAAGCCGGGCAGACCCGCGACTGCGAACAGGCGCACATAAGGCGCTGCGAGCGGCAGATTTGAAAGGTCCGTCAGGCTGGCGGCGATGGTGAAGCGGTAGCTGCCGGTCTGGAGCGGCCCGTCGACGAGGTGCATCGCATTGGAAAGCCCGCTGGTGTAGGCTGCGGGCGTGACGGTGTAGAGGACGTCGTCAGCATTGCCGAAGGTGTTGTCCACTCCGGCGCAGCGCAGCTCGTAGCGGGCGGGATCGCGCACGAGGGAGGCGACCATGTCCTCGCTGAAGCTGATGGTGAAATCCGGCAGCGGGAACGTGGTGGTCGAGCCCTCCGCAGGCAGGGTGACGCTGGTGATGACCGGCGGCACGGTGTCTGCCAGGGTGGCATCGAGGGTGTAGAGGGAAGTGAA
Organism: bacterium; assembly: GCA_031411255.1. Lineage (GTDB taxonomy): Bacteria > Verrucomicrobiota > Verrucomicrobiia > Verrucomicrobiales > V1-33 > JANOAS01. Next base: position 26,707 of record JANOAS010000252.1, on the reverse strand, counting down.
TCCGATGGTGGCGGGGGTGCCGGTGAGGCGGGCGTAGTAGGTGCTGGCCTGTCCGGCCCCGACGGTGAAGGAGAGGTTCGCATCGCCCGCAGTGCTGGTGGCCATCTGGGTGCCGTCCGCCTTGTAGAGGCGCATGGTGGCGGAGAGCGGACTACCTGCGGGCAGGCCGAGGTGGAGGGAAATCTGCGTGCCCTGGGTCAGGTTGCCGAGGTTGTAGTAGTCGCCATTTGTATCCGCCCCGGAGAGCAGGCCAAAGGTGTTGCCGGTGAGCTGGCCGAGGCCCAGGGTGAGGGGCAGGGTGTTGGCGCTGGAAATAGCATCGTTGTTCTCCGACTCAACAAACAAGGGTGGCTTGACGATGGTGACCCGCGCCCGGTATTCGTTGTAGCTGAAATAATTTTGCATGACCCGGACGTAGTAGCGGCCCGGGCGGGAAACGGTGTAGGGCGCGAGCTGGCCGCGACCGAGGTTGTCGCCGGTAAAGGAGGCGATGTTGTTGCCCTGGTCGTCCCAGAGGATAAAGGCGCGGCCCGAGCTGGCGGCATTGCCCGGGCTGTCGGAGGAAATGAAGATCTTGTCCCCGGCATTGGCGGAGAAGACCCACCAGTCCTGATCCGTTGAGCTGGTCAGATTTCCACGGAAGAAGCTGTGGCGCAGGCGGCTGTCTGCGGCGTCCACCGCCAGGGCGAGGATGTTGTTTCCGGTGTAGACGTAGACTTTTGAGCTGTTGTAGGCGGCGGTGACGATGTCGGGGCGGCCGTCGTGGTTCACATCGGCCACGGCGGTGCCGGCCACGTAGCCGGCCTCGGCGTAGGAGGCGGGGCCGTTCCAGTTCGCCGTGGAGCCATTGGCCTGGTTGTAGTAAATGACGAGCCCGCTGGTGCGGGGGAAGGTCAGGTCCGCCCAGCCGTCGCCGTCGACGTCGTGGGATTCGACCATGTATCCATTGGCATAGCCGGGCAGTGCCAGGCTGGCGAAGGGCTGGAAGGTGCCATCGCCATTGCCGCGCAAGAGGCTGAAGTGGTCGAAGTAGTCCGAGCAGGAGACGAGGTCGAGGCTGCCATCGTGGTCGAAGTCGGCAGCGGTGATGCCGGTGGGGTCGATGCGGTCGATGGTGAGGAATGACGGGGCGCCGAAGATGCCGCCTCCGGTGTTCAGGAAGACCGCGATTTTGTCGCTGTCCTGGTCGGCAGCGGCGATGTCGTCGAGGCCGTCGCCATTGAAATCCGCAGCCACCACGCCGTAGGGGCGGAAGTTTTGACCGGAGACGGTGATCTTTGACTCCGTGAAGCTCCCGCCAGCCGTGCCGATGAGCACGCTCAGCGAGCGCCCGCCGACACCGGTGCCGTAGTTGGACACGACGAGGTCGGTGTTGGTGTCGGCATTGAATTTCCCCCGGGCCATGTGGATCGGCTGGTCGCCGACGGGGATGTTGCCGGCGGCAGTGAGGACGCCGGTGCCGGGATTCATGAAGAGGTCCACGCGGTCCACGCTGTAGCAGGAAACGACCACGTCCTGGTCGCCGTCGTGGTCGATGTCCACCAGCTCCAGGTCCCACGGGTTCGCGCCCGTGGCGTAGTCGACTGCCGTGCCAAAGGTGCCGTCGGCATTGCCAGGGAGGACCTGGATTTTCGCCGCCGAGTAGCAGGCGACGATGGCCTCCGGATTTCCATCCCCGTTCAGGTCGAGGAGTTTCATGCCCCACGGGCCACTGGCGGTGGTGACCGAACCCGGCGTGTTGGTGAAGGAGCGGTCAAAGGCGGCGGTGGGACTGGTGCTGAGGCTGCCGGCGAGCGCGGCGCTGCCGTTGTTGCGCGACTCGGTGAGGTAGCCAGGCACGTCCTGCACCGTCCAAGTCCGGACGTAGTTCGCGGCCAGACCGTTGTTCAGCTTGTCCGTCAGGGCGGTGAAGGCGGTGAACTTGTATTTCCCCGCCTGGAGCGGACCGTCCGTGATCGTGAGCGTCTGGCTGAGGCCGGAGGTGTAGGCGGCCAGGGACAGGGCGTAGAGGACGTCGTCGCCATTGCCAAAGGTGCCGTCCACTCCGGCGCAGCGCAGCTCGTAGCTGGAGGTGGCGTTGACCGGGGCCGGGGTCATGTCCTCGCTGAAAGTCAGCGTGAACTGGGCTCCGGGAAAGGTGACCAGCGAGGCCTCGACCGGCAGCGTGTCCGCCGTGATGACGGGCGGGACGAGGTCGGCGATGGAGAAATCCAGCAGGTACTCCGAGTGCAGCCCGCGCGTGGTCGTCTGGCTGAGGACGCGGACGTAGTAGGTGCTCTCGCCGCCAACCGGCACGGTGTAGACCATGGACGCGGCGCCGTAGCTCCCGTCGAGCACCTGCACCGTCCCGGTTTTGAAAAGGGTCATCTTTGCCTGAAGCGGGCTGGTCGCCGGAATGCCGAGATTCAGCGTGATCTGGGACCCGGCGGCCAGATTTCCCAGACGGTAGTAGTCGCCGTTGGTGTCATTGGCCGAGGCGTAGCCGGTGGAGGCGGCGGTCAGGGTGTTTCCGGTGAGCACGAGCGAGGCATCGTTCGCATTTGTGATGTTGTCGTTGTTCTCGCCTTCGATGCGGACCGGGTCCTGGGCGAGGGTCACGCGGAACTGGTACTCGCCGCGGTAGGCGTGGTTGTTGGTCACGCGAATGAAATACGTTCCCGGGTTGCTGAGGCTGTACTCGGGGGATTCGCCGATGCCGTCGCTGCCCTGGTTGCTGTTCCCGATGCTGGTGCCTTCGGGATCGTAGATCTGGAAGTTCAGCCCCGCCGATGTGAGCATACCTGGGTTGTCCATGGCGATGACGGCACGCGAGCCTTTGGGGGCGGAGAATGAGAAGAAATCCACATCCGTGGAGGAGGCGATGGTGCCGCGCCCATAGCCGTGGCGCAGGCGGGGCACCGTGGCGTCGGTCGGCAGGGAGATGGCGGGATTTCCCGGCAGGGTGACGAGGCGGCCGTTGTTGTAGTCTGTGGCGACGATGTCAATCCGGCCATCATTGTTCACATCCGCTGCGGCTGTCATGCCGAGGTAGGCGGAGCTGTAGAAGCGCTGGCCCGCTGTGAAGGCGGGCGCGCTGGTCGAACCGCGATTGTAGAAGACGATGATGCCCGAAGTCCGGGCCACCACGATGTCCGCCCAGCCGTCGCCGTCGAGGTCCGTGGTGTCCACATTGTAGGCATTCGCGTAGCTGCCGGTCGAGAGTCGCTGCCAGGTCTGGAAGGTCCCGTCGGCATTGCCTTTCAGCACGCTCACGCCGTCCCGGTAGTCCGGCACCACCACGGCATCCAGCCGCCCGTCGTGGTCGAAGTCCGCAAGGCCCACGGCATTCGGGTCCAGTCCATCCATGCCGTAGAAAGCCGGAGCCGCCCACGTGCCGGCACCGTTGTTTTTAAAGACGGCCATCTGGTCCGAGTCCGTGTCCGTGGCCACGATGTCCGTGTCGCCGTCGCCGTCCACGTCGCCCACCGCCACGCCGTAGGTGCGGAAGCTTTGCCCGCTCACGGTGATCTTCGATTCGGTGAAGCTCGTTCCATTTCCCAGCAGCACGCTCAGACTGCGGCCGCCCGCGCCGGTCAGGTTGTTGCACACCACCAAATCCTGAAAGGCGTCACCGTTGAAGTTTCCCTTCGCGATGTGGACCGGACCATCGCCCACGGCGACGTTCCCGGCAGGGGCCAGCGTGCCGTTGGCGAGGTTCCGGAAGAGATCCAGCCGGTCGACGCCGTAGCAGGAAACCACGATGTCGAGGTCGCCGTCGTTGTCGAAATCAATGAGGGCCACGTCCCACGGGTTCGTGCCCGTGTTGTAGTCCACGCTCGCGCCGAAGGTGCCGTCGGCATTGCCCGGGAAGACGCGCAGGGTGGCCGTGGTGTAGCCGGTGACGATGGCTTCCTTGTTCCCGTCCCCATTCAGATCGAGCAGTTTGATCCCCCAGGGATTCGCCGCCGCCGTGCGGAAAAATCCGGAACTGAGCGAACCGTCGAACCCGGCTCCGACCGTGCTGAGTGGCGTCGCCGTGGCGGTGGTGCCGTTGTCCCGGTTCTCCAAGACAAAGCTGCCCTGGTTGAGCAGCGTGAAGGTCGTTTCATACGTGGCAGGCAGGCCGTTTCCGGCGCGATCCTGCACACCGGTGTAGAGCTGGAGCCGGTAGAGGCCGGGCTGGAGCGGGCCATTGGTCACCTGCATGAGCACGCTGGATGAGGTGCCGTCGTAGGTGGTGTTTGTCAGCGGGTAGAGGGTGTCGTCGGCATTTCCGAGGGTGTTGTCCGGCCCGGCGTGGCGCAGCTCGAAGTTCGAGCTGTTCTGGATGGTGCTGGGGCGCATCCACTCGGAGAATGTGACGCGGAGGCTGTTGTAGACGCCGTTGAGCGTGGGCGGAGCGGGCGGCGTGTAGCGGGAAAGCGTGAAGCTGCCCGCGTAGACACCGAAGTCGTTCGAGGTGACACCGTTCCTCGTCGTGCCGGTGTAGGAATTCTGCCCGGCTGCCACCGTCACCGTGACGATCCCTGTTTCCCCCACCTCCAGGAGCCCGGAGTGAACGGCTGCGGCGGGCAGGTAGGTGTCGTCGGTGTAGACGCCTGTGCCCCAGATGCTGGTGTTCACCGCACCGGTGAGCTGGACGTTGAACGACGTGCCGTTCTGCCCGCGGTAGGCGGTCATGTTTGCCAGATCGTAGAGCAGCCCGGGAACGTCGTAGCCCGGCCCGACTGCAGCTGGCAGGAAGGTGCTGACGACGTTCGGCGCCTGGCCGTCCGTGGTGGTGACGCTGGCGAAGTACTGCGCCGCCGGGCCCTGCCGCACCGGGGCGAACTGCGTGGCGCCCGGCGTGCCAGTCCAGGCCGGCCCTCCGGCGATCGTGCCGTCCAGATGGGCGGCGGTCAGGTCGGTCAGCGCGGTGCCGCTGCCTTCTTCAAATTTGTAATACGCCAGCAGTCCGGATTCGCCCCCCGTGAGCTGGGCGCTCATGTCCGCTGTGATCTGGGCTCCGCTGCGGGCCGTGCTCCAGAAGCGCACCTCGTCCATTTCACCCTTGAACCTCCCATTCGGGCCAAAGCCCAGCTGGGCATTGAGCGCGCCCGCCACGGCGGGGAAATACGGAGCCGCCACCGTATTGACCAGCTGCCCGTTCAGGTAAAGCAGGATTTGCTGCGGCGCCGCCCCCAGCTGCCGCACCACAGCGATGTGGTTCCAAGCGCCCGCCGTCATTTTGCGCAGGCTGTTGAAGGTGGTCAACGGGCCTCCATTGGTTCCGCTGGTGCCGTAGGCGTACTCAAACGTCCCGTCCGTCAGGATGGTCAGCTGGCCCTCGCCGCCCTTCGCCTTGGCCCACGGATTCCGGGCCGCGATGAAATCATCCGGCTTCACCCACATTTCCACCGTCTGGTCGCCCGTCTGCCGCAGCGCTCCAGGATTCCCCAGGCTGATGCCGTCATCCACCCCGTCAAACCGCATCGCCCGTCCCGCCAGCGAGGCCGGACTGACGCGCAGAACGTAGTTCCCCGGCGTCACCACCGTGTGGTTCAGCGTCGTCCCAGTGCCGATGGCCGCAGGGCTGGCCTCATTACCCGAAAGAAAGAGGGCGATCTCCACGTCACCCGCCGTCAGGCCGGAGGGGGAGGGGAGGGCGGAGGCCACGGAGAGGGAGTTCCCCGCGCTGAAGGGACCCAGCTTGAAATAGTCTGCGGAGAAATCCAGAGCCCCGGCCACCTTCGTGGTGAACGAGCCGCTCGCGGCGGTATTCGTGACCAGACTGGCGGTGGCTTCGTTGTCGTTGAGTTCCACCTCCAGCAGGAATCCGCGCCCCACATCCGTCCGCAGGGTGAAGGCCGAGGCGGCGTTGTCGCTGTACACCTGCACGGTGTACGTCGCCGGGGTGGCGACGAGGTAGTTTTGCACCACCGCCCGGCCCTGCTGGGTGCCGTCATTCTGCGCCAGAACGGTGCCGCCGGAGTTTTTCACCCGGATCTTCGGGTAGGTGCCCAAGTTCGTCGTTGCCACCGTCAGCGTCAGGTAGTCGCCCGCCTCCAGGTCCACCGTGTAGGTCTTCGCATTGCCCACGCCCGTGGCCGTGATCGTGTCCGACCGGGTGGCGGTGAAAAAGCCGCTGGCTGCCGGGGTCTGCACCGGGTTCAGCGGCGCCTGCGCGTTCAGCAGTGCCGGCCACGCCAGCACGAGGGCGAGGGCCAGAGATCGGAACGAGGCGGAGAATGGATTCATGGCGGTATGAGGGCTAACGGTGGGCGGAGCGGGTCAAAAAGTGGACAGGACCGCCGCCTGGCGCGGCCGGCAGTCCCCCCGCCTATGTATTCGGTTTATTTGAGACAGTGTTTCGAAAAATCGATCCATGCCAAGACATTTCTTGTAACGCTCCAGTCATCCAGCGCACCCCGGAGAGCCCATCCCTGCTGGATTTGAACCATTCGCGAACCAAAACGCAGGGCCCTCGCGCTGATTGTAGTTACCATACCCAAAAGATCCACTGAAGCGAAGCGGTTCGAAAGGTTCGACCAAGGCTTGAGCATGAAAACAATTGGCGTCCCCGCAGACACCGGTGACATCGCCCTCTACGCCAAAGGCGCTGTCAGCCTGGGGGTGGCCGGCGGAACGACGGCCTACCCGAGGAAGGCGCACAATTGAACGGGTTCCTTCATCCCGCCGTTGAAGGAGTGCGATGCGAGTCCGGCTGGGACAGTCCCGGGATGATACAACCCGTTCCGGGTAGCGTTACCCGGCGGGAGGGGCTTGGGGTAGCCTCGTGCCTCGGCAACCCCCAAGCTTGGAGAACAACGTCTTTGGCGTAGGGGACGCTGCCATCGGCTGCTGTGGGGCACGCCTCTAATTGCCACGCGCAAGCCGTGGTGGCAAGGGGAGGCGTGAGTCAAAGGACTTGCGCAGGGAGGCGAGGCGAGGGAGTGGTCAGGCACACTAAAACCATCCCATGAAACCAAGACTTCCCCGATTTCTCTGTCCGCTCGTGCTCGTGCTGTGCTGCGCTCTGGCGCGGGCGGAGGAGGCACCGCAATGGCTGACCTATGCGGGAGGTGAGGGGCCGGGTAAGGGGAAGAAGATAGTGCTGATGGCGGCGGACCAGGAGTACCGGAGCGAGCAGTCGATGCCGATGATGGCGAAGATCCTGAGCACGCACCATGGGTTTGACTGCACGGTGGTCTTCGGGGTGAATGAGAAGGGGGAGGTGGACCCGACGATGCCGGTTTATCCTGAGAAGGGGCAGCCGCTGAAGGAGCACCACATCCCCGGACTGGAGCAGCTGGCCACGGCGGACCTGGTGATCTTTTTTCCCCGGCTGCTGACGCTGCCGATGGCGGAGCGGGAGATGATCGTGCGCTACATCGACAGCGGGAAGCCGATCATCTCCCTGCGGACGGGGAACCATGGGTTCCACGCGGCGCTGCCGTATAAAATAGAGGGGAAGCAGGTGAGGTGGGGTGAGGATGTGCTGGGCGGGTCGTTCATGGGGCACCACGGGAGGTACCATGCGGACTCGACGCGGGGGAACATCGTGCCGGAGCAGAAGGGGCACCCGATCCTGAGCGGGGTGAGTGACATCTGGGGTGACTCGGATGTTTACCGGACCTACAAGGAGGGAGGCAGTCTGCCGGAGGGCTGCACGGCGCTGGTGTGGGGGCAGCCGCTGATGGGGCGGAAGCCGGAAGACGCGCCGAACCCGCAGCTGGAGCCGCTGCCGGTGGCGTGGTACAAGAACTGGCAGACGAGCGGGGGAAAACAGGCGCGGGTATTTCAAAGCACGATGGGCAGCGGAACGGACCTGCGGAACGCGGGGCTGCGGCGGATGATCATCAATGCCGTCTACTGGGGAATGGGGATGGAGGCGGAGATCTCCCCGACGCGGAGCGTGGAGCCGGTGGGTGAGTACAAGCCGCTGGAGAGCGGGTTTGCCTACAAGGAAATCGGCGTGGTGGCGAAGCCGGTGGCGGCGTACAAGTAGGGAGGGAATGCGCACACTCCACTTTCCCGAGCCGGCAAGCCCACTCATTTTCCCCGAGCATGATAGACCTCCGCAGCGACACGGTGACGCAACCCACTCCGGCCATGCGGGCCGCGATGATGGAGGCGGCGCTGGGGGATGATGTCTTCGGCGATGACCCGACGGTGCTGGCGCTGCAGGAGACGCTGGCGGGGCGGCTGGGGTATGAGGCGGGGCTCTTCTGCCCGACGGGGACGCAGAGCAATCTCTGCGCGCTGATGGCGCACTGCGGGCGGGGGGACGAGTACATCGTGGGGCAGGAGGCGCACACCTACAAATACGAGGGGGGCGGTGCGGCGGTGCTGGGGAGCATTCAGCCGCAGCCGGTGGAGAATGCGCCGGATGGTTCGCTGCCGCTGGAAAAGATAGCAGCGGCGATCAAGCCGGACGATCCGCACTTTGCCCGCACGCGGCTGCTGGCGCTGGAGAACACGATCGGCGGGAAGGTACTGCCGCCCGGGGTGGTGCGGGACGCGGTGGCGCTGGCGCGGAAACACGGGCTGGCGACGCATCTGGACGGGGCGCGTTTTTTCAATGCAGCGGTGGCCTCGACGGGGGTGGCGGAGTCGCTGGCGCAGGTGGAGCGGCGGCTGCTGGAGGGGTTTGACAGTGTGTCGATCTGCCTGAGCAAGGGGCTGGGCGCTCCGGCGGGGTCGGTGCTGCTGGGGTCGGTGGGGTTGATCCGGCAGGCGGTGCGCGTGCGGAAGATGCTGGGCGGCGGGATGCGGCAGTCGGGCCTCCTGGCGGCGGCGGGGCTGCACGCGCTGGAGCACCACGTGGCGCGGCTGGCGGAGGATCACGAGCGCGCGCGGGTGCTGGCGGAGCGGCTGCGGGGCATCCCCGGGCTGAGTGTGGAGGGGCCGCACACGAACATGGTTTTTGTCCGCATGCCGCCGGAGCGGCTGGCGGCGCTGACGGCATTCCTGAAGGAACGGGGCATCCTGATTTTCCCCTCGGCGCGGCTGCGGCTGGTGACACACCTGGGGCTGGGCGCGGCGGACATCGAGGCGGCGGGGGAGGCCTTCGCGGCGTATTTCCGGGAGGATCCCTTTTCATGAAACGGCGCGGGTTCATCCACGGGCTGGGCGGGCTGGGCGTGTGCGCCGTCGCGCAGGCGGTGGCGGAAAAGCCGGCGGGGGAGACGGTGCGGGAAATGGCGGAGGCTTTTCTGAAGGAACAGGGCATCCGGGGGCTGGCCGTGGCGGTCGGGCGCGAGGGGAGGATTGAATTCGAGGCGGGGTATGGATTTGCAGACGCAGAGGGCGGGGAGCCGGTGACGCCGGGGCACCGGTTCCGCATCGCGAGTGTGTCGAAGCCCATCACGGCGGTGGCGGTGATGGGGTGTGTGGAGCGCGGTCTGCTGAAGCTGGAGGACACCGTCCTGGGGCCAAACGGCCTGCTGGGAAATGCGTACGGCGGTGAAGTCCCGGAGGCGGTGCGGGCGGTGACGGTGGACCACCTGCTGCAGCACACGGCAGGCGGGTGGGGGAATGAGAAGAATGATCCGATGTTCAAGAACAAGGCGATGAACCAGGCCGAACTGATCGCGTGGACGCTGGCGAAGGAGCCGCTGACGCACCCGCCGGGCACGCACCATGCCTACTCGAACTTTGGCTACTGCCTGCTGGGTCGCGTGCTGGAGAAGGTGACAAAGCAGCCGTACGAGGCGTTTGTCCGGGAGCAGGTGCTGGCGAAGTGCGGCATCACGAGCATGAAGATCGGCGGAAATACGCTGGAGGGGCGGGGGAAAGGGGAGGTGAGGTATTTCTCCAAGCCGGCGGGTGATGCCTACGGGCTGAACCTGCCGCGAATGGATGCGCACGGGGGCTGGATCGCGGCGGCGGGGGACCTGGTGAGGTTCGCCTCCCAGCTGCCGGTGGTGCTGAAGGCGGAGACGATCAGCACGATGACGACTCCGGGGATCAACGAGAACTACGCGCGCGGGTGGTGCGTGAACAAATTTCCCAACTGGTGGCACACCGGGGGGATGCCGGGCACGAGCACGATCCTGGTGCACAGTGAGGCGGGGCTGTGCTGGGCGGGGCTGCTCAACGGGCGGGTGGAGGGCAATGCGCTGGACCAGCTGATGTGGAGGATTCGCGACGTGGTGCAGGCACGGGGAAACTGAGGGAGGGTGGATCAGGCGAGGAGGGGCTTGCCTTTATTGGGGGCTCATGCCATTTGCGGGCTTCAATCCACAAACGACATGAAAAAAAACATCCCTCTTTTCGCCTCAATCCTGGCCCTTACCGCCTGCCTCAGCCCTGCCGGGGCCGGGCCGCTGAAGGTTTTCATCCTTGCAGGCCAGTCGAACATGCAGGGGCAGGGGATGGTCTCCAGCCTGGCGGAAATGAAGGTGGAGAAGCCGGGGACGCTGGCCAGCATGCTGAAGGACCCGGCGAAGGCGCCGCTGCTCAAGGGCTGGGTGAATGCCAAAGGCGAATGGGCCGAGGGGCGGGACGATGTGTGGGTGTGGGACGTGAATGAATTCGGCAACCGGCACGGGCGGCTGGAGTTTGGCTATGGGTGGAATCTGGGCAGCCGGATGTGGTTCGGGCCGGAGATGCAGTTCGGCCACCTGATGGGTGAAAAATACGAGAACCAAGTTCTGATCATCAAAACGGCGTGGGGCGGGCGTGACTTGTACAAGGACTTCCGGCCGCCGTCGTCAGGCGGGAAGGTGGGGCCCTTCTACACGGAAATGATGGGAACGGTGAAAAAGGTGCTCGGGGATTTGAAGGGGCAGTTTCCTGGCTACAAGGACGAAGGCTATGAGCTGGCGGGCTTTGTCTGGTGGCACGGGTGGAATGACTTTTGCAGCCCGGACAAGGGGACGCCCGAGTATGAAAAGAACCTGACAAACCTGGTGAATGACGTGCGCCAGGAACTGAAGGCGCCGAAGCTGCCGGTGGTGATCGGTGAATTCACAGGCCCGTGGGGGGCTGACTGCAAGGAGGCGGCGGCGGTGACGATCCGCAAGGCGCAGAAGGCGGTGACGGAGAAACCGGAATTTGCCGGCACGGTGAAGTTCGTGGAGACGCATGACTTCGTGCGGCCGGAAAAGGAGTCGCCGACTGGGGAGGGTTATCACGAATTTAAAAACGGAGAGACGTATTTCCTGCTCGGCGATGCCTTCGGGAAGGCGATGCTGGCCCTGCAGCCGAAGTGACATTCGCTCCCGTTTTTCATGAAACCAATGACAAGGGCGTTGCTGCTTTCGCTCATTGCCTGCTGGTTCACGGCCGGGGTGCAGGTCGCGCGGGCGACGTGGTACAGCGAGAATATCGAGAACGGTGCGGACGTCATCATGATGGATCTGCGCTGGCCGTGGTGGCCGTCGGGGACTTACTACGCAAACTGGAACACGAGCTTCAACCCGAAGCCGAACAACGTCACCTTTTACGCCGGGTTTGTGGCGACGGTGCCAGATGGCGCGGGGTTTTTGCCGAACCCGGATGAGAAACTGCAGGAGGCGTTCCGGCCGGGATCGGTGTGGACCTTCTGGGGGGCGGACAAAGCTGGGACGCCGGTGCGGTTCACGGATGTGGCACCGAATTTGTTCATCAAAAACGACTACGGTGGCGAGGGCAGCAGCGGGACGACGGGGGCGGAGGGCTGGCCCTTTGTGAAGCAGAAGCGGTGGTACACGATGCTCGGGCGGGTGTGGCAAAGCGCGGACGGGGCGCAGGCCTTCGTGGGGCGCTGGCTTAAGGACCACGCGGACGGGCAGTGGCATCTGATCGGCATGGCGCGGCTGCCGATCGCGGCGACTTCGTTCACCGGGAACAGCGGATTCATCGAGCCGCTGTCGAATGAAAAGGCGGTGCGCTCGCTGCACCGGCGGCTCGGGTATTTCCGCAAGGACGGGCGCTGGGCGAAGTCTGACACGATCAGCATCGACAAGACGCAGTACGTGATAGTGAACACGCTGCCCGAAGGCGACCACGAGTACGCAGCCATCGAGTACTCGCAGACGCCGGGCCTGCTGCCGCAGCGCCTGACCGGGCCGCCGCTGGCGGGGGACAAAAGGTTCACATTCACGACAGAGCAGCCGGACTTGCCCGTGCTGGACAAGCCGGCGGTGGCGGGCTTGCGAGCGGAGAGCACGGGGGAGCAGGTGGCGGTGTCGTGGGACATTCCGGGGACGGCGTCGCCGGCGTTTGCGTATCGTGTGGAGGTCTTTGACAATCCTGAGTGCCAGGGCGCGGCGCGCGCGGTGAAGGAGGAGCGGAATCCCTCCGCGCGGCAGGTGCTGGTGGAGGCGGCGGTGGCCTCGCCCACGGTGCGGCTGACGGTTACCGACATCTTTGACCAGGCGGCTCCGGCGGTCAAAGTGGCGGCTGTTTTGCCCAAGCCGGCGGCACCCGCGACGACGAGCGCCGCCACGGTGCCAGGGCTGGCGTATGAGTTGTTTCACAAGGATGAAAAGCGGCAGGTGAACTACTTTTACGAGCCGCTGCAAAAGCCGGACGAGCAGCACCGCTGGCTGATGCTGGATGAACTGGACGGGGGCAAACTGGTGCGGCGCGGGCTGGCGCGGGGATTTGACCTCAGCGTGCGCGAGCAGCGGTCCTCGGGATACGGTTTCAAGTTTAGCGGCCTGCTTCGTGTGCCCAGGGACGGGTTTTACCTGCTGAGGGCGCAGATCGACGGGGCGTATCGCGTGCAGATCGACGGGGAGGCGGCGCTCGTGTGGGACGGCCAGCACGGGACGACGGAGAAGTCGGCCATCCGCCGGTTGTCGAAGGGGGACCATGCTCTGGCGGTGGCGCATGTCTTTGACGAACTGGCGGCGCGGAATTTCCGCATCGAGTGGGAAGGGCCGGGTGTGGCGCGGCAGGAGATACCGCTGGAGGCGCTGCGTGCGGTGGACAAATGCGGATCTCCGCAGCCTCTAGTGAAGGCCGAGTCCGACGGCGATGGCACCGGCCGCGTGACGGTGAAGGTGGATGCCCGGGAGCATGTGGTGAACAGGACGGTGCTTTTCCTGGGCCAGCTCCAGCTCGCGGAGAGCAACGGTGCGGATTTGATTTTTCATGGTCCGTTGCCGCGCGGTGCGGTCATGCTGTGGACACGCGTGACTTTTGACAGCGATCACTCCGTGGACTCGGAACCCGCGACGCTGAACGTGACGGGGCAGCCGGTCGCCCCGGACTGGACGGCGCGGAATGTCGGCGATGCGAAGGCGTCATTCGGCCTTTACCAGACGGGCGAGCGGGCATTCCGCTTTTTCGGAAATGGGATGCACACGGTGACGCGCAGGATCACTGGTGATTTCACCGCGACCTGCCGCATCGACGGATACAACGGCGCCCACGGCGAACCGGTGAACCACCGTGCGTGGGCCGGGCTGACGGCGCGCGAACACGGCGAAAAGCTCGACTGGAACTGGGGCCGGGATTTTCACCTCGTGCAAACCGCCAGGGAGGGGCTGCGAGCCTCGGCGGATTTCACGGACTTCGGCTCGGGGCGCATCACGTCCTACGCGCTGCCGAAGGACCGGCCGTGGCTGCGCATCGTGCGGGCGGGGAACATCTGGACGGCATGGAGTTCGGCGGACGGCAGGCAGTGGGAGCTGGGGGCATATCAATTCAAAAAGACGAATGCGGAGATGGACGTCGGCCTGTTTTTCAGCGCGCTGCCGCAGGAGGCGCGGGCTCATTTCCACGCCAGCGTCTCGGAGCTGACTGTGGTGCCAGGCGTCGTGCCGGAGGCGGTGCCGCCGGTTGCGCAGCAGACGGGTGGCGACCGTCTCACGGGCGTTGTCATGTCGCGCTCGGATCCGCAAGTTGTGGTCGTGCGCTCGTCTGCGTCCGGGCTTTTCCGCACGATGGATGGTGGGAAGACGTGGGAAAAGGCCAACGGTCCCCTGGCCGGTGCGGACCTCGCCGTGCGCAGTGTGGCGATTCATCCGGAAAACCCGGCAGTCATGCTGCGGGCGGGTACGGGTGGATTGTGGAAAACGGCGGATGGCGGGAAAAGCTGGCAGCGGGTTGCCTTCGACGGGGATTTCGACGGGACCGGGCCGTCCGCGCTGTGCGGGGAGGTGGTGGCCTTTGATCTGAAAAATCCGCAAACCGTCTACGCAGGCTGCGAGTCGAAGGGGTTTTTTAAGAGCACGGACGGCGGGGCGACATGGGCGCGGATTGGGCTGGAAGGCGAGCGTATTACCTCCGTGGTTGTGTGGGCCTGGGAAAAGTACTACCCGGCTCCGGCAAAGGGGAAAACTCACCTCTGCGTGACGACGTGCCCGGACCGCTGGGTGTCCTTCCTCGGCCGGGGCGAGGCCACCACGAAAACCGCTGCGACAGCAAGCCGCAGCTACCTTTCTCCGGATGGTGTGCAGACGCTGGCCGTGTCTGACGAGCGGGCTGACACGGGATTCTACAACGTCGCCTTCGACAAGGCCCTGCAAAGCGTGAATGAAATGCGCTACGCCACGACGCACGGCTGCCAGGCGCAGGTCTTCGCCGGCACGCAGATGGCCCTCTACGCGGCACCAAAGCATCTCGAGTGGCTGCGCCCCTTCACCGCCATCAGCGCCACCGCGATGGGGGATCAGAAATTTGGCCGCGTCATCACGCAGGCGCTGAGCCCCGCCACGCCGGGACGTCTTTCAAAGAGCGAGCGCTGGGCGTTTGAGTGGGAGTGGCTGACGCTCAAGGGCGCCGTGCCGAAAGGCGGGCTCATTGCGGTCTGCGGGGAGGTGGGCCTGGGCCAGAAATGGTGGTTCGTTTTCACCGACGGGCTCTATTTCTCCAACGACGGAGGGGCGACGCTGTCGCAGGTGCTGGACGAAAGGGGCCTCGGGCCGAAATGACGGTGCCGGATTCCCGGTTCCGGGTGGAGTGCGGATGCGTGCGCGAATGCACTCCTTCATTGCATTTCCTGCATACCACGCCAATTTAGGCGTTCCAAAATTTCCAGCTTCATTGAGAACAATAGACAATCAGGAACTGGGAAGACGCCTCATACTCACTTACCCTGTTCAGAATGTTTCATTGGATTTTCCGCAAACTAGTCGGCTCGCGCAACCAGCGCGAGCTGAAGAAAATTTGGCCTGTCGTTAAGAAGATTAACGACTTCGAGGTCAAACTCCAGAGCCAGCCCGACGAGGTGCTGCGGGAGAAGACTGCGGCGTGGAAGGCGGAGCTTTCGCAGATCAAGGATTTGGATGAGCTGACGAAGCGGCTTGAGGAGATCCTGCCAGAGGCCTTTGCGGTGGTGAAAAATGCGGCGCGCCGCCTCTGCGGTCAGACGATCACGGTGTGCGAGCAGCCGCTGAAATGGGAGATGGTCCACTTTGACGTGCAGCTCATCGGCGGCATCTCCCTGCACCGGGGGAAGATCGCGGAAATGGCGACGGGTGAGGGCAAAACGCTCGTGGCGACGCTGCCTGTTTACCTGAATGCGCTGACCGGGCGCGGAGTCCACCTGGTGACGGTCAACGACTACCTCGCCCGCCGGGATGCGGAGTGGATGGGGCACCTTTACGGATTCCTCGGACTGACCATCGGGGTGATCCAGCACGACCAGCCGCCGGCGCACCGCCGCGCGATGTATGCGGCGGACATCACGTATGGGACGAACAGTGAATTTGGTTTTGACTACCTGCGCGACAACGGCATGGCGACCAGCCGGGCCGAGCAGGTGCAGCGCGGGTATTACTTCGCCATCGTGGACGAAGTCGACTCTGTGCTCATCGACGAGGCGCGGACGCCCCTCATCATCAGCGGACCTGTGGCGGTGGACAACCACCAGTATGACCGGTTCAAGCCGCTGGTGGAGAATCTGGTGAAGGCGCAGATGACGCTGCTGACCGCGACGGCCGCCGAAGCCCAAGAGAAGCACAAGGAGGGCGATCTGGAGAGCGCGGGCATGGCGATGTTCAAGCTGAAACTGGGCCAGCCGCACCACAAAGTGCTGATGCGCATGATGGAAGAGCCTGACCTGCGCCGCGCCGTGGAAAAGGCCGAACTTTCCTTCTACCAGGACACGCAGAAGAAGGCGCTGTTTGAATTCAAGGAGACGCTGTACTACTGCATCGAGGAAAAAAGCCACGAGGCGGACCTGACGGAAAAAGGCCGCCAGTACCTCGATCCGAACGACCCGGACGCCTTCGTCCTGCCGGACTTGGCCACACTGTTCGCGGAACTGGAAGGCACACCCGGCATCACTGCTGAAGAAAAAACTGGCCGTCGTGAGGCGATCCAGCAGAACATGGACTCCCAAGCCCAGCGGATCCACAACATTAACCAGCTGCTGCGCGCCTATTGTCTCTACGACAAGGATGTGCACTACATGGTGGCGGAAAACAAGGTGGTCATCCTGGACGAGAACACGGGCCGTCCGATGCCGGGCCGCCGCTGGTCCGACGGGCTGCACCAGGCCGTGGAGGCCAAGGAAGGCGTCCAGATCGACAAGGAGACGCAGACTCTGGCGACGATCACGATCCAGAACTACTTCCGTCTTTACGAAAAGCTGGCCGGCATGACCGGAACGGCGGAGACGGAGGCGGCGGAGTTCAACGACATTTACCGTCTGGACCTTCTCGTCATCCCGACCAATCGCGACGTGTCCCGCACGGACATGAACGACAAGATTTTCAAGACCCGCCGCGAGAAGTACAATGCGGTGGTGAACCTGATCAAGGAGCGGCACGAAAAAGGCCAGCCGATCCTGCTGGGAACGGCCAGCGTGGAAGCGTCCGAGATGGTTTCACGGATGCTGCGCGGGCAAAAAATCACGCACACGGTGCTGAACGCGAAGTATCACCGCCAGGAGGCGGAAATCGTGCAAAACGCGGGCCAGAAGGGCGCAGTGACCGTCTCGACGAACATGGCCGGCCGGGGCACCGACATTAAACTGGGGGCTGGCGTGGCCGACCTGGGTGGCCTGCTGGTCATCGGCACGGAGCGTCATGAGTCCCGTCGGATCGACCGGCAGCTGCGCGGACGCTGCGCCCGCCAGGGCGACCCGGGTGAGAGCGTGTTCTTTATTTCCTTTGAGGACCAGCTGATGATGAACTTCGGAGCCGCCGAGCGGATGACGAAGATCATGGAACGGATGGGCCTGGAGGACGGGCAGGAGCTGGAGCACCCGTGGCTGAACAAGTCCGTCGAGAGCGCCCAGAAGCGCGTCGAGCAGCGGAACTACGTCTGGCGGAAGCGCGTCCTTGATTTCGACAACGTCATGAACCAGCAGCGGGAGGTGGTCTACGGCTACCGGAACGAGGTGCTGGAGACGGAAGATCCGCGGAGCCTGATCATGGAGGCCATCGACGAGGCAATACCGGCAAAGGTGGCCGGATTTGTGGAGGTGGACACGGGCAAGCCGGACCACGAGAACCTGCTCCAGTGGGTGAACACGACCTTCCCGATGCGCCTGAGCCCGGAGGAGGCGAAATTTGAGACGCGTGATGCGGCGGGCAACGCCGAGTTCGTCAAGCAGCGGCTCAAGGACCTCTACCTCAAGAAGAGTGAAGGCGAGCATGCCGACGGCGTGATCGAGCTGGAGCGCTACATCGTGCTCAACGCGATTGACCGCCTCTGGCAGGAGCATCTCTACGCCATGGACAGCCTGCGCGAGGGCATCCACCTCGTGGCCATGGGCCAGAAGGATCCGCTCATCGAGTACAAGAAGGAGGCCTTCGACATGTTTGAGGACCTGATGGCCAACATCAAGGCCGAAGTCCTGAACAACCTTTTCCGTTCGACGACCAACCTGCAGGCATTCGAGCAGTTCCTGATGAAGATGGCCGGATTTGAAGGCGGCGCGGAGCCCGAGGATGGCGAACCGCCACCGCCCCGTCCGCGTCCCGAGCCGCAGGCCCCGCGTGGTGGCGGTGCCGGTGGCGCGCAGCCCGGCATGTCGATGGGCGGCACCTTCACCATGGCGGCCAGCGATGGCGGCGTGGCGATCCTGCCTCCGGCCGGTTACGGTGGTCCCCTGACCCCAAACGAGCCAGAGCAGGGCAGCGGATCCGCCACGGCGTAATCCAGCCGGCCAAAAAGCCTCCCGTTTTCGAACCGGGCCGTTCTGCAGATCATCTGCGGCGGCCCGGTTTTTTTGTTGTCGGGTCAGAGGGAGTCGAGAAACCGGAGGAGGGCGGCGCGGTCGGCAGCGGGCAGTTTTTTGAA
The DNA here is from genome assembly GCA_031411255.1 of bacterium. Classification (GTDB taxonomy): domain Bacteria; phylum Verrucomicrobiota; class Verrucomicrobiia; order Verrucomicrobiales; family V1-33; genus JANOAS01. The sequence goes on along the minus strand of JANOAS010000252.1, from coordinate 8,563 downwards.
GAGGTCGGTGGAGTTTTGGGCCTCGCCACCGTGCCAGAGGATGGATTCCTCGACGTTGCGGGCGCGGCCGTCGTGAAGCAGGCGGGTGTGGCCGTTGACGACCTTCTGCAGCCCCAGGCCCCAGAGCGGCGGGGTGCGCCACTCGGTGCCGGTGGCGAGGAAATCCGGGCGGTGATCCGCGAGGGCCTCGCCCATGTCGTGCAGCAGGAGGTCGGTCCAAGGGCGGATGGTCTGGTTCGCCAGCTCGGTGAGGTCGGGCACGTCTCCGGTTTTCCACTCCGGCCTGTGGCAGGCGGCGCACTGGACCTGGTCAAAAAGGGCGCGTCCGCGCACCACTTCAGGATCAGCCACATTTCTCCGGGCGGGTGGGGCCAGGGTGCGCAGGTAGGTGACGACGCGGTCGAGAACGAGGTCGCTCACCTCCGGTCCGCCGTCCTGGCCGCCGCTGGGGAACCTGGCGGCGGCGGGCCTTTGCGCTTCGGTCACATTTTCCAAGGGAGCAAGGCGGGAGGTGAGTCCCATGTCGCCGTTGAAGGCATCGGCTGTTTGCTGGAGCAGGCCGGGTTCGTTTGCCTTCCAGCCGAATCTGCCGGGGCGGACGGCGCCTTTCTCCCTGTCCCAGACTTGGTTGAGCCGTCCGGAGATGCCGTCATGGTTTGCGTCGTCCGGATCGGCCGCAGCGGCGAGATCCGCCTCAGGGATGGCCTCCAGCAACCCTCCGCCGTGGATGGCCATGGCGATGCGGGGGCTGAGGAGGAGGTCTGCGGGCGGCGGCCCGTATTTCCAGTCTGCCGGAGCGTAGGACGGCGCGAGGAGTGAGTAGGCCGTGCCGTCGGGATACTGGCCGGGCTTTTCCGTCCAGGTGGTGACGATGCGGCCCTCGGGCTCCAGACCGGGCAGGGCTTTTGGCTGAAGCTGAAGCCCGTAGGCCGGCACCGGGAGCGGGGCGCCATGCTCGCCCGCACCCGGCAGGCTGAGGCGGAAAAGCAGGGCGGGGGAGGGCTCCGAGCCGGCGGGTTCCAGACCGGGTGGGGCGCCGCGACCGTCGAGTGTGTGGCAGGCAGAGCACGACCGGGTGTGGAAAAAGGGGCCGAGTCCATCCCGGGCATCCGGCGAGGCCGGGGCGATGACCCAGTTCGTGTTGAAAAAGCTATTCCCCACGCTGAACTCGCGGCGGTGCTGGGTGCTGATGTTCCGCAGCTTGGTGGCGAAGGCATTGGCGCCCGTGATGAAGACGGTGGTGTCCCCGCCGGAGAGGGCCTCATCCGCAGGGGCGGCGGCTGCGGCCGGCCAGGAGACCAGAAGCAGGGGGACGGTCAGGAGGTGGCGCAGGGCCGGTTTCATCGGTGGAGGAGGCAAAACGGTTGAGGCTAAATCGAAAAATGCAATCCCGGAGCGGTGCGGCGGGGTGGGGGGTGTGCCGTGGTTTGGGATGGGGGAAGGAACATCGCCCGGTAGGGAATTGCAGCAATGGGCAAACAGGCCGGTGCGAATTGTCGCGGGGCCGGTGATCCGTTAGTCTACCTTCGACATGAAAGGAACTCCCCTTCTCTCAGTTTTCGCCTCCATCGGCGTGCTCATCACCTCAGCCTCGGCCCGCGAGCTGAAGGTGGAGGAAAAGAACGGCCTGACGCGCGTTTTCTGGGATGGAGCCGAAGTCTGGAGAGGCGTGGCCCGTGGTCGCGTGCAGGCCAGGCAGTCGGAGGACAATGGTCGGGCGATCTGTGCCGCGTGGGATGGCGAGACGGTGCTGTGGGAAAGCCGCAAGGGAGCGGCCAGCGTGCTCAAGGCAGCAAGGGCCTGACCCTCACGGGGCGCGCAGGACCTGCAGTCTGAGAAAACGCTGCCGGGAACTGCCGAGCGGCGTCGAGTCGCGGTAGGTGACGGTCTCCGTGCCGTCGCCGTTGTTAACCGGGGTGCCGTAGAGCACGGTCGTGGCAGTCCACGGGGCGGTGATGTCGCCGGAATTTTGCACCGTGTAGGTGAGGTCTCCAGCCGGGGTGAGTCGGCGGCAGGTGAGTGCCAGATAATTGGAGCCCCCCGCGGCAACCAGGCTGCGAGTGGTGCCGGTCCCGGCGTCGGCGACGCGCGGCGCGGTGTGGAGGGCAAACTCAAGGAGGTTGTTCCGCCCGTCGCGGTCGGGATCGGCCAAGTCTCCACTGATGGCGGGATTGGCAAGCTCGGTCGCGTTGAAGTTAGCCGCCTGCCACTGGGCGAAGGGCGTGGTGATGGTCACGGTGGCCTGCTGAAGCGGGCCGAGCATGGTGGCGCCGATCAGCGGCTGGCCGAGGTTCACGAAAAAGGTTTCCCCGATGTCCGCCGCTGTGTCGCTGGTGATGGGGATGCTGATCGTCTTGGGCGCGGTGTCTCCCGAGGCCCAGGTGAGCACTCCGCGCGAGGCGGGGAAATCACTGTCAGCCACGGCAGTGCCGGATTGCACGCCCCAGCCCGCAGTGAGTGGACCGAGGCTGCCCCCGGTCCGCGTGGCGGTAAGAGTGAGCGTAGTGCCCTCCAGCCCTGTGGCGGTGGCGACGGCGAGCTGCACCGCGCCGGGCGGTGCGGACTGGCCGGTGTAAAGCCGCCAGAGCGGGCTGGCTGTCGTCGCGTCGTGCAGGGTCGCGAAGCCGCTCGAACAGAGCGTGATTTGGCCGTCAGGTTGCTGGGAAAAATCGTAGACATAGGCGCTGAAACCGCGGATGCCCAGACCGAGGTAATAGCTGGCATCCAGTGCACCGGTGGACTCCAGCCGGCCGAGATTTCCTGCTGAGGTGCCATTGAGCTTGGTGAAATTACCACCCACCATGATTCGTCCATCCGGCTGCACGAGGAGGGCGTTGACGTATTTGTTGGTCGTCGCGGTGAAGGTAGTGTCGAGTGCCCCGGTGGGGGACAGCCTGGCCAGACCGCCGCGGGCCGTGCCGTTCCAGACGGAGAAATTCCCGCCCACCAGGATGCTGCCGCTGTCGAGGACGACGACTTTATTCACCGACCTTACGGAGGAAAGGCTGACTGATGCGCCAGAGTAGGCCCCGTTTCCCACGCCGTCGAATGCAGTGTCCAGTGCGCCCGAGGGGGTCACCCGGCAGAGCCCGGAGCGCCAGAGGCCGCCACCCAGCAGGGCAAAATAACCGCCCACGACGAGCAGACCGTCCGGCTGGAGGGCCAGGGAGGTCACGCTGTCCCCGCCAAGCGAATTGAAGAACCCCGGCGGTGTGAATGTGGCATCCACGCTGCCATCAGGGTTCAGCCTTGCCAGCAGCCGCCTCGGCGTGCCGTTGATTTTCGCAAATGCGCCGCCCACCAGAATTTTTCCGTCGGGCTGCACCAGCACTGCAGAGACCGTGTTGTCCGCTCCGGTCCCCGGGTTGAATGTGGCATCCAGCGAGCCGTCGGGGAGCAGGCGGGCAATATTCGCCCGAGCGGTGCCCGTGACGCCAGTGAAGGAACCGCCGATCACGACCCGGCCATCCGGCTGGCGGGCCATGGCCCAGACCTCAGGGTACGCACCTGACAGTCCGCCGCCCGCAGCGAAGCTCGTGTCGAGCCGTCCGTCGGGAAAAAAGCGGGCGATGCCCGCCCTGGGCTGCAATGTTCCAGGGCTTGATTCCACCCCTGTCATGTACCCGCCTGCCAGCAAAAGCCCGTCCGGCTGCAGGACCAGCGTGCGCAGGTTGTTTCCGCTCACTGCTGCGGGCACGAAGCCTGCATCGCGCACTCCCGGTTCGGCGATCTGCACGGTGGCCGTAGTGGCACCGAGGAGCAGCCCGCCGGTGATGGTGGACAACGTCGCGGTAAATGTTTCCGGCCCCTCCGCGAGGGAGTCCGCCACGAGCGGGATGGTGATGGTTTTCGGCGTCAGATCCCCGTTCGCCCAGCTCACGGTGCCGCCCGTCCCCGTGTAGTCAGCCGGGGCTGTGGCGGTGCCGGGCGACAGGGTGTAGTTCACGCTCACGGCTCCGGTGCCGCTGTGGGTTCGCTCCAGCGTCAGAATCGCCTGACCGGAATACTCCTCACCGCTAAAATAGGCCGACTTGAAACGAACTCGCGGCTGAAATGTCGTCTGCACGTCGATCCATTCGTCCACGCCCGTACCGCCGCGGGCCAGAGTTTTCAGAGTGAGTCCGATGGTTGAGTCGGTGAACGTCTGTCCGACTTGGAGTGCGGAGTCCGCCGCTCCGGCTCCTGGAGTTGCCAGATCCAGGAGATTTCCCTGCTGGTTGGTGTTGTAGCCCCAGAGCACGCAGGCTCCGTTGTCGAGCGCTGCATTGGTGGTCGCCCGCCGGTGGCCGATCCAGTAGTCCTGGGTGTCATTGCGGACGATTTTCAGAGCCAGAGTGTTCGACAGGCTGGCCGTCTTCGCATCGAACCGGTAGACGCGGTAGGTTCCTGCTGTGTCAATGGTCTTCACCGCCGTGTCCGGGATCCACTGGAGGATGCTCTTGTTCCAGTGGCTGAAATGATTTTCCGGCGCACCCCCGTCGCCCATGATGTCGAAGATGTCGCCGTATTCCGTGGAGGAGCCTGCGGCCGAAACAGGGTTGCCGTCCGTGACCTGCCAGAGGTTGGAATGGTGGAGGCCGAAGGTGTGGCCCAGCTCGTGCGCGACCACGCTGAACTCGAAGAACCCGTTCACCCAGAAATTCGTTCCGGTGATGTTTCCGAGGCCGCCGTAGTCGATTTGGGACCCGGCGATCCCGCTGAGATCCGAGAAGACGACGCCGATGCGGTCGTAGTTGCCGAGGATGAATCCAGCGGCCGAGGCGGCTGCCTCGGCGTCGGAGTGAAGGAGGGTGTTCGCCCCCGCCGTCGCGTAGCTGGCGGCAGTGCTGGTCAGGCGGAGCACCGGTGTGACGTCCGCCGAATCCCCCGCCACCGGGGCTGCGAGCGAGAGGGTCGTCTTGCCATAACTGTTGTCCTCAAAGAAAACCCTCACACCTGCAGCGCCGTTGATCACGTTGTGAACGAAGGTGTCCGTGATCGCCTGTCCACTGTTCACATCGACCGGGGTGCCCGTCCTGTCCGGGAAATCCACCCGGATGACGAGCACCTTTTTTGTGCCGTGGGTCCACGCCTGGGTGGGCCTGTCGACCACGCCGCTGGTGCCGGGGCCGCTGTTCGCAGCCGTGGGGCGCTCCTCGCTGGCGGCATAGCGCGCCGCGAGCAGGGCCGTGTGGGCGGGCTGGCAGAGGATTTTGATTTCTCCCTCCGCCTCGACCGCGACTGCGGAATCCACGTTCAGCGCCCCTGCCGCTGCCACGGGTGTGCGCGTGCCCGAGACCGGGCAGACCTCCACCACGGGGCGCCGGCCGGCGTGCTCGCCCGGCTCCAGCACGCGCACTGGCGACTCATCCACCGCGAGCGCCCCGTCCACGGCGATTCCGTTGAGGCTGATGCCCTGCCTGTTTCCCAGGCCCGCACGGCGCCCGTAGGTATAGGCCCGGTACTCGCGCCCGGCCACCACCGCCGAGCGAATGACGGACTCGGACGCGCGCCGCCGTCCGGGGGCCGGCACCACGCCCATGAGTGCCACGTCTCCACGCCCGCTCACCCGCTCCTCCAGCCTCGCCACCACGGAGGGGGGCAGCTTTTCGCGCACGACCATGGGCACCGCCGCCGCGAGTGCGGCCTCCGGCGCGGTGCGGATCAGCGCCTTCATGACAGGGCGCCGGCGTTCGGCGATTGTTTCCCCTTCGGTGATCAGGGCGGCCCGGTCGGTTTCCGCCGCCACGAGGTAGCGGGCCGCCCATGTCTCGAAATCCTTCAGCTCCGCTGGAACCGTCCGCGACACTGGGGCGGGGCTGACTTTCCCGGATGGATTTTGCGCAGCACTTGCGGCCGGCGACCGGTCCGGGTCCCGCGTCAGCAGGCCGCGGCCCAGCCAGAGTGCCGCGCCGCAGAGGAGGGCGCCGGTCAGGCGCAGAACTCGGGATCTGATCATCGCGAAATCTAGACACCAGCCGCCCTCCCGCAAACGGGAATTGGCCCGCCCCCTGCGCGACACCGCCGGGCGGGCCCGGAAAATGGCCTGCGGCCGGGGTGAATTTTTTCCAAGCGCGGGCGGCGGATTCTGCTACTTTCCGGCCCGCCCCGCTCCGGAAATGGAGCGGGCCTTTTTATTCCCAACGCCACCACTGCCCAGATGCCCAAGAAAACTGTTCGCGACATTGAATTGACCGGAAAACGCGTGCTTGTCCGCGTGGACTTCAACGTGCCCCTCGAAGAAAAAGACGGCGCCATGGTGATCACGGATGCCACCCGCATCCAGGAGACCCTGCCGACGCTGAACTACCTCATCGAAAAAGGCGCGCGTGTCATTCTGTGCAGCCACCTCGGCCGTCCAAAGGGGCAGCGTGATCCGAAGCAGTCGCTCAGGCCCGTCGCCCCCGCCCTCAGCGCGCTGCTCGGCCGCCCGGTCGAGTTCGCTGACGACTGCGTGGGTGCAGACGCGAAGGCCAAAGCCATGGCACTGCAAAACGGCGGCGTCCTCCTGCTGGAGAACACCCGCTTCCACGCCGGTGAGGAGGAAAACGACCCCGTGCTCGCCAAGGGCATGGCCGACCTGGCCGAGATCTTCGTCAATGACGCCTTTGGCTCCGCCCACCGCGCCCACAGCTCCACTGCCGGCGTGGCTGCCATCCTGCCCGCCGTCTCCGGCCTGCTCATGGAAAAAGAGCTGACCTGGCTGCACGACGAGCTGGAAAACCCCGAGCGTCCCTTCGTTGTCATCCTCGGCGGGGCCAAGGTGAACGACAAGATCGCCGTCATCAACCGCCTCATCGAAAAAGCCGACACCATCATCATCGGCGGCGGCATGGCCTACACCTTCCGCAAGCTCGTCGAGGGCATCAGCCTCGGAAAGAGCATGTACAAGCCCGAGTGGGAGCCCATCGCCCAAGCCGCTCTGGACAAGGCCAAAGCCCGCGGCGTAAAAATCCTCATCCCCATCGACAACATCGCCACCACCTCGCTCGACTTCGATGCGAAAAAGGTTGGCCCGCTCACCAGCATCGCCCCCGGCCAGAGCATTCCGGACGATCTGGAAGGCATCGACATCGGCCCGGAAACCGTCAAACTTTTCGCCGCCGAGATCGCGAAGGCGAAGACCGTCATCTGGAACGGCCCGATGGGCGTCTTTGAGATCAAGGAGTGCGCCAAGGGCACCTTCGACATCGCCCACGCCATCGCGGCGAACACCTCCGCCAAGACCATCATCGGCGGTGGAGACAGCGTGAAGGCCGTCAAGAAAGCCGGAGTCGGCGACAAGATGACCTTCATTTCCACCGGCGGTGGAGCCAGCCTGGAACTCCTGGAAGGCAAGGTCCTCCCCGGCGTGGCCGCACTGCTAGACGCGTAAGCCGGTCGCAGGGCTTCAAGCGGGTGCGGACAGGTCGTCCGCACTCAACGGTTTGTTCTTTCGAACGGCCTTGCGTTTCCTGCGGGCCCCGGGGGCTGTTCAGAGGGAGCGCGCCGGGGCCACGAACGAAGGATCGTCGTCTGCATCAAACAGTGCCTTCCACTCGTCGGAGTAGGCGCTGGCAGCGTCGGTGGCGTCAGGGCTGGCGAGACGGCGAAGCTGGTCCGCAGCCCAGTCAGGCAGCGGCTGGCAGCTGCGGGCGGCGAGGAGGGCAAGTTTGCGCTCAAGGCGGTCATCCAGGTTGAGAACGAGCGTGCTCATGCCGCCACCCTACGGGATGTGGTGGCAAAATCCACCAACCTTTGCGGACCGGTCGCGTGCTCAGACGACGCAGGTGACGCTGGCGGGGACGGTGTGAAACCCATCGCGAAGTCAAACCGGCTGGATTCCGCCCCCGTCCCGCTCCGCCCGCCCAAAATTTGGCGCTCCACTTGTCGGATGCGCCCCACCACGGGGAAAAAGCTTTCCCCTCAGCGCCCCAGCCCGGCCGCTTCAACTGAGGCTCAACCCTCTCCGGCCTCCGCCTCGAATCGTTCAACCAGGGTTAGCTTCGGGGCCCTGCCCAAAGCTAACCTAAGTTGTTCGCTCTCTTGAGGCCGATAGTCTGCCGAGCTGCGGTCATGGTGTCTGCGATCCAGTCTGGGTGTCAGTTTTGATACGGATCGCTTGGAGGTCCACAAGTAGCCTGCACAAGCCAAACGCGAATAACCCTGCTCCTAAAGTCGCTGCAATGACCCCGCTAATCCAAAACACGATAGTGCCGTCACCTGTGCTATCAGAATGGCTAGCTTGGACTATCACCAATGCCCCTGCGCCGATGCAGAAGCAGAGTCCAGAACAAGTCAGGGATGCTCCTGCAACGCTAAGAATGGTGTTTCGTGTGTGTTTCATATTTGATGGCGCGATGGAGTTGGGCGAACGTCTGAACCCAGTCACCAGCTATGGCTGTGTTAACGCGTTGAATTTCAGAGATAAATTCCCCGGCCGTAGCTGTTGGCTGCGATGATTTTGTGTGCGCCCAGCATGGGCGCAGTCCAAATGGGGTTCAAGTCCCCTGTATGAAAACCAGAAACCATGAAAATGAATAGACAAATACCAGCAGAAGTCAAGGAGTTGCGGGCGACCGCTGCTCTGAAGGAAGACTATGCA
>JANOAS010000251.1:0-10080 GCA_031411255.1 bacterium | reverse complement strand
GATGTGGTGCGGTTTTTCTCCGAAGCAAAGACGACCAGAAACGACTTTGGAGCGAGGCTGACGCCGGCCGGGATGGCCCATTTTTGCGGAACGAGGGGATCGTCGCTCAGCCACCATCCGGCGAGGTCTGCGGTGGAGTCTCCGGCATTAAAAAGCTCGATCCAGTCCGGCTGATCGCCGTCTTCGTCCTTCAGGCCGGAATCGTTTTCCGCGAGGAATTCGCTAATGATGACAGAGGCTGGCTCAAGGACGGACACGTGCCATGTCTCCCGGGTGGAGCCGGCCTCCGCATCCGTGGCGGAAACGGTGATGCTGTGGGAGCCAGTGTCGGCTGCAGCCGGAGTTCCGCCGAGCACACCGCCGGAGAAGGAAAGCCAGGCGGGCAGAGACTGGGCGGTCATGGTGACGGCGGCTCCCACGTTTGACTGTGCTGTGACGGCGGCGCTGTAGGGCTGGCCGGCCGGAGCAAAGGGGAGGGGAGGCGTTGCAAAGCGGATGGTGGAGAGGCGGCGGAGGACGAAGTCATCGCAGTCCACGGCGAGTGCGCCGCCGTTCGTGCGGTTCCGGTAGCCAAACCACCCGACGGCGAGCGGCTCGGAATCCGTGACGAAGAAGGAGGCCTCGTTCGCGCCCTGGCGGGTCGTGACTGTCATGAGGAGGACGCCGTTTTCATAAGTGCCGCGCACCTCGAAGGTGAAGGGCAGGGCTGGGTTCAGGAAAAAGCCGTCGAGGGCGGTCTCCGGGAGGAACTGGGTGGTGTTGATGCCGACGCGCAGGACACGCACGCCGCTGGTGGCGGGGCGGATGTCGATCTGGTAGTACGGCTGGGCGACGCCGCTGGTGAAAAGGGAATTCGTGCCGAAGAGGCCGAAGCCGACGGTGTTGGCCGAGTTGTCATTGGAGATGACGGTGAACTTTGAGGAAAGCAGGAAGCCCGGTGCGGTCAGGGGATCGCCGCCGAGCTGGTCGGTGAGAAACGAGGCGATGCTGGTGTTGGCGGTGCCGGTGATGGTGTTTCGGTAGGCGCCGCCGACGAGCGACCATTCGGAGGCCGGAGCCGGGGTGAATGGGGCGATGGAGGTGGCAAAGCCGGTCTGCACGGGGAGCGGCACCGGTGTGGGAGGCGCGGGCGGGGTAACCTGGTAGTCGGCCGCGGGGGGAGCCGAAGCACCACTCACCAGGCTCACATCGTCCACCCAGTAGGAATGGGCGGCCAGGTCGTTCCGGTCAAAGCGGACGCGGTTGATGGCGGCGGAAGTGGCGGCGGTGCTGGTGACGAATGAGCGCAGGCCCACAGCAGCGTGCGCGAGCACAGTGGAGCCGGGGTTGGACCAGACCAGGTCGTACTGGGCCGCTGAGGTGCCAAAGTTTCTCCCGATGATGCGGAGGCGCACCGGGCTGTTGGTGGCGATGGGGAAGGTGGCGCCGCCTGCGAGGGCGGTGGCGCTCACATAGGTGCCCTGGTGATTGACCTGGATGATGTTTCCCAGGGCCCCTCTGACTTCGATGGCGTTCCCGGCGGCGGAATCGAGCAGCACACGGAACGACTGGGCCGTGGTGTTCCCCGCCACCTGGACGTAGGTGTCGAAGGTGAAATCGGCGAGCGGGTCGACCGTCTGCGAGAGCGTGGCCGTCGTGTTGAAGGTAAGCCGGGCCGCGGTGGCCGATCCGTTCAGCCCGGCCTGGGTGATCACGCCGGAGGAGGTCCAGCCCGTCAGGAACGGAGTCCCCTCAAAGTTTCCGTTGGTCAGCGGCGCTGCTCCGGCCTGCCACGGCAGAAGGAACATGAGCACAGCGGCGAAGGCGCAGCGCCACGAGGATGGGGGCTGGACTGAAGGCATGGGTCGGGCGGAGGGGATCGGAAAAGAAAAGCGGCCGGTCCCGGTGAGGGGACCGGCCGCTGGCAGGGGGAATTACAGCTGGGTGGCCTTCACGCGGACGAAGATGTGCTTCTCCGTGCCGAGTGGAATGGCGACGCTGATGGCGTCGTTTGCGGCGTCATTTTCCGTCACGGTGACCGGGCCGGTCGAGGTGGCACCGACGGGGATGGTGGTCCAGCTGTCGAGGCCGGTGCTCCACTGGACAACGAGGGCAATGCCGCTCTCGGCGATGTCCCGCCGCGAGAAGGTGACGACGAGGTCCGTCGGGGTGAGTGCAACGGTTGGACGAGCGTCAGGGGCGACGTCGTTGGGCTCCCCTCCGAGGACGAACTCGAGCAGGTTCGGCAGGGAATCTCCATCGGCATCCGAGCCGGGCAGGGTCGCGTCGCCAGTCACCGAGGGGTAGCCGGCGATCCAGGTGGAGTAACCGTTCTGGGCCTTGACCAGTGCGATCTGTTTCGAGGTGGCGCCGTAGCCATAGACGACCTCGTACCCGGGAGGGGTGGTCACGGTGGCAAAGGTGCCGGTGAGCGTGCCGTAGTCTGCGAGGACGTAGGCCAGCTCGGTCAGGCCCGTGCCGGCGACCTCGAGCGTGCCGCCGGTGGCGGTGAGGGTGCCGGCGACTGAGAGGGAATCCGTGGCCGCAGCGGCAACGTCGAAGTGGAGCTTGCCACCGAGGGTCACGCTGCCGGTGGCCGTGAGTTTGCCCTTCGCTGCTGCGGTGCCTGGGTTCAGGGTGCCGGCGGCGCCTACGGTGACAAGCCCGCCAAGGGTGCCGCTGCCGGTGACCGAGCCGCCGTCGATCTGGACAGGCGTGTTCGAGAGCGTGGTCAGCACCTCCAGTGTTCCCTCCTGCACCGTGGTGGTGCCGGTGTACGTGCTGGCGACGCCACTGTTCAGCGTCTGGGTGAAGGCGCCCTTTTTCACGAGAGCCACGGTGGAGCTGCCGTCAACGATGCTGCCGGGGAAACTCTGGGCGGTGGGGCCGTCGAGCGTGAGGGTCGAAAGGGCGGCTCCGGCATTGGTGATCTGCGACGCGGTGCCGCTGATGATTGAAAGGCCGGCCACCGTCTGGCTAAACCCGTTCAGGTCGAAAATCGTGCTGCCCGGGATGCCGGTGGTGCCGATGCGGAGGACCGAACCGGTGGGGACGGCGTTGGTGACGCCGAGGCGGATGGACCCGCCGCCGGAGAAGATGTCCGTGGTGCCGGTCCAGGAATTGCCGGTGCCGCTGAGGGTGACATTGCTGCCGGCCGTGTTGCCGGCACGGATGCTCAAGACGCTGCCGGCCACGTTTTGCACGATGTTTCCGGAAATGGTGAGGCTGGCCCCGTCCTGCACGCCGATGCGGGTGTTCGTGCCGCTGAAGCTGACATCGCCGGCCCAGGTGTTGTCCCCGGTGATGCCCATGACCGCACCGCGCTGGACGGCGGAGCCGCTGAAAACGAGGCCCGCCGTGGGAACGCCCGGGCCGGTGATGGTGGCTGTCTGCCCAGCTCCGGTGGTGACGCCGCCGGTCAGGCCGAGGGTGCCGTTGTTGGCGACACCGACGTTTCCACGAATGGCTCCAGCCACGCCGGCCGCCAGGGCACCGGCACTGATGGTTGTGCCGCCGGTCCAGGAATTGACGGTGTTCAGGGTGGCGATGCCGACGCCAGTTTTTGTTACGGCTCCGGTTCCCCCGATGCCCCCGGCACCGCTGAAAATGGAGGCCGTGGCGGTGTCGATCACAGTCGCCGCCGGTTTGACCAGAGCTGGCACGCTGACCGTGCCGCTGGCGGCGGCAGGGAAGACGACGGAATCACCCACTCCTGAAGGGTACTCAAGGTAGGTCGCGGTGCCGGTGTTCCAGTTGGCTCCACCACTCACCTGCCAGACGCCGTCACCGGTGGACCAGGTGAGCTGCTGGACTGAGGGGGCTGTGAAGGTCGCGACAATGGCGGAGCCGGTGTCGGAGATGGTCGCGGCGGCACCGATGGGCAGGGTGCCCATGCTGAAGGTCCCTGCCCCAGTGTTCGAGCTGTAAGTCACCAGGGTGACGGGGCCGACTGGAATGCCGGTGCCGGTGAGGTTCACCACGGTGTTTCCGGCCGCGCTCAGGCTGGCGAGGGCGATGGGCACCGGGTTGGCTGCATTGTAGGAGCCAAAGTCAATGCTCAAGGTGGAGTCGGTCACGCTCAGTGCGGGCAGCGCCCACGAAGAGGCGGAGGCCTTGTATTGCAGCACCGCACCAGTGGCCACGGTGACGCCCGAGGTGGCCTGGCTGCCGCTGACGGACAGCGTGCCCTCGGCCACGGAGACGGGGCCGGTGAAGGTGTTGTTGCCCGTGATGCTGAGTTTTCCGGCTCCGTTTTTCGCGAGCCCTCCGCCCGTGGAGGCCGGGTCCTCCAGCAGCGGCTGGCTGACTACGATGTCCACGCCATTGGTGTCGATAATGGCTCCGGGGGCCATGACGTTTGCCTTGGAAATGCCTGCCAGGAAGGCGGCGCTGGCCGTGCGAGCCTTGAGGGTGCCTCCATTGAAGTTTACCGTCGAGGTGGCGGTGAGGGTGCCGCTCGGGACCACACGCTTGATCTGGCTGACGGTCGTGACACCTCCGTTCAAGTTCAGCGTGGCGCTGCCCCCCAAGACCTGCCCCAGGGTGAGCGGGCCCATGGTGGCGGTGCCGCTGTTCACCGTGATGGTGGCATTATTGTTCTGGCCGAAATTGATAATGGTCCCCACATTGGTGCCAATGTAGTTGCCACCATCAATGGTGAGTGAAGAGACTGATCCAGCAGGGGTGGTGTTTCCGATGACGTCCTCAGCAGCGGAGCCGAGACTGGAAAGAGTGCCGCCGGTGATGCGTGCAGAGCCCCACACGTTCGTGCCGCTGCCAATCACGAATCCGCGCAGTCCGGTGGCGGAGTTCGCGTAGGTGGTGGTGCCGAGGGAGGCATCGTAGACGAGGGCTGCGGCGTTCTTGTTGAAAACCTGAAGGCGGTGAGGAACGGTGCCGCCGGTGGGGGCGGGGCCGGCGGTGAGGACGCCGCCGGTGGGCGACCAGTTTGATGCGGTGCCCCAGGTGCTGTCAGTCGTGCCGTTCCACTGGTAGGTGCCGGCGAAGCCGGAAACGGCAAAGAGGGTGCAAATGCCTGTGGCAAGGATGAAGCGGGAGGTTCGGGAGGCTGGATTGTCGTTCATGAGGTTGGGTTGGGGTTGACTGGCGTAAAAGCAGGGGCTGAGGCGCACAGATGGCGCGCGATTCCGTCAGAAATTGTGGCGGTGCGATGGTGGAAGCACTGCCCCGGAAAATATAATTTCCAGAGAGGGCCATGGCGGCGTGCTCAGGGCATGCCGGACTGGAAATGACGGGAGATTTCAGCCTGGCTGAGGACGCGGCTGAGAATGACCAGCTCGTCCAGCCGGCCGACGAAATTGCGGGTGTCCCAGGACCGCGGCTGCCATTCGATCCAGGGGTACTCCGGGTTCCCGCGGCGGGCCCCCCAGTTTCCAAACTCGACATCGCCGAGATGGGGGGGCAGCTTGTGGGCGAGTTTCCCGGATCCGACGGCCTCGCCGTCCCGATAGTGGGTGCAGAGGCCTGTGGCGGCATCAATGGTGGTGGCCAGGAAAATCCAGCGGCCGAAATCCATGCCGGAAAGAGCGGGGGCGCTCACCGGACCGTCCCATCCACCCGGACCAAATTTGTTTTTTTGCAAGGAGGCAATTCCGGCCTCGTTGAGCATGGCCACGCGCAGGTCTCCTCCGCGCTCGAGAGTCCAGTGGAAGGAGCCCGCCTGGTAGTGCGTAGGCATGAGCAGGGCGTTAAAGGGATTGGGCAGACTGTCCACCCTGAGCCAGGCCATGCAGGTGAGTGCCTCGTGGTTTCCTGGAATCGAGAAGCGCAGGCGGTCTCCGGGGCTGCGGAGCTCCACGGCATGCTTGCCCGGCCAGCGCCCGCCGGTCCAGCCCGCACCGACGAGAGTGCCGGTGGAGTCGGCAGGGGCTGCGGCGGCTTTGTTGCCCACCGTGCGGCTCCACTGCGGCTCGTCCTCGAAGGTGTAGCTGAGCAGAGTGGCCGGATCCCGCGCCAGGTCGTTCATTTCAGCCTGCCAGGCTTTGAGACGCTCGCGGCCTTCGGCCATGGACTGGGTGGCGACTTCCTGCCGGTTCGGGAAATCAGCCGGACGTGAAGGGATGTTGCGGAAGGTCCCGTCCTCCAGGCGGCGGGCGTTGCCCAGGTTGAGCTTTTCCGGAGTGCCGGTTGATCCGTCGCGCGCCAGGGTGACCTCGCCCTCGAAGACGTGGACCTCCGGCCCTCCCGTGGCGGGGACATTCAGGCCGAACTCCGTGCCAAGGTCCACCACCTGCATCCCCGGGGCGGCCAGGAGGAAGCCGTGGGCGGGCTCGGGGACGTGGGCGCTGGCCTTGCCGTTTTGCAGGTAAGCGGCGTTTTCCCCGTCCAGCCGCAGCTCGGCCGGGCCGGTCAGGATGACCTGGGCTCCGCGCAGAAACTCGACCTCCACGGTGCCGGAGGTCAGGCGCAGCCAGCCGGCGGGCAGCAGGGCACCGGTGCCAAAATCATTCGCCGCATCCTGCCAGCGGGCGTTCACCATGCGCTTGAGCACGGCCACCGGCGGGGCGCTCTCGCGCGGCTCGGAGGGCGGGCCGTCCATGCTGAAGGGATCTTCCTCCGCCTGCACGATGGGGGCGGTATGTGCGGAGTTCCAGTATTTGAGGGCAAAACCAGCCACCGCTGCGATGGCTGCTGCGGCGGCCGCGTGGCGCAGCCAGCGGCTGAAGCCAATGCGCCGGGTGACGGCGGGGACAAACTCGGGCCGCCCGGTGGCCGCGATGCGCTCCTGCTGCAGGCGGAGCGTCACCTCCTGGGCGGTGATGTGGCCGTGCGGATCTGCGGCCACCATGGCGAGCAACCGCTCGGTGGTCACATGCCGGGCCAGTTCCTCAAGCCACTCCGGGCTGGTCTTGCAGATTTCCAGCAGGGTGCGACCGTCCGCCTCCGTGGCGGCGCCGGTGGCGGCTCGCGAGATGAGTTCCTGGATTTCGTCTTTGCTCATGCCGGCATGGAGGCTGTCTTTTTTTCTATGCACGCAGCCAGCAGGCCGCGCAACCGGTGCAGCTGCATGGAAAGGGCGGAGGTCTTCCGGCCCAGCCGGCGCGCCATGTCCTCCAGGCGGGCTCCGTCCGTGTAGCGCTCGTGGATGAGAGCCCGGGCGGCACCGTCCAGCGTCTCCAGACAGTCGCGCAGGGCGCCCATGCGGCTGGATTCATCAGCTTCCCGGAAATCCACGGCCATCTGCGCGTCAAGCAGGCCCTGCAATTCCTCGCTGGCGCCCACGGGGATGGCGCGGAATTTCCGGCGGTAGTTGGCCAGCAGATTGAGTGCCACGCCGCGCAGCCAGGGGCCCAGTGGCCGGGTGGCGTCTATTTCGGGCAGCTTCCTGAAGGCTACGATGAGCGTCTCCTGGGCGAGGTCCTCCGCTTCCAGCGCGTGGTTCATCCGCACGGCCAGGCAGGCGCGGATGCTGCCGTGGTGCCGCTCGACCAGCACGGAGAAGGCGGCCAGGTCCCCGCGCTGGGCGGCCTGGATCAGAGCGGTTTCTTCGCTGGGTGGATTTTCGGACACGGGAGGCGGCTGGCTGGTGGCTGGACCAGGCGCCCCATATTGTCCCGGCCCGGGAAAAACTGCACATTTTTCCCGGGCGGAGGATCTTTTTTTCCAGCCGGATCCGCGCTACGGAGCGGTCACCAGGTAGCGCATGAAGACGCGCGATTTCGAGCCTGTGGGCACGTCGAACGTGTGGGTCGTGCCGGCACCAGTGTCCGCCACGGGCGTCCATGTCTGCAGACTGAGGCTCGGGCTCCACTCCGCCCGGTAGGTGACGCCGGAAACTCCGGCGGGCTGCGTGAAGCTGACGCGGAAGGAACCCCCGGTGAGCACCGCCTGCGGCAGCGTGATCGATCCGCCCTGTTTCGGGTCCAGACCAAAGGCGTACTCGGCCAGGTTGACGATGCCGTCCAGATCAGGGTCAGCGCTGTTCTCCGCGCTGCCGGCGTTGGCGAGGGTGTTGAAATACTGGAGCCGCCAGGCCGCCAGCGGGGATGGGGTGGAGCGGGTGTAGGAAAACTGCCCGCCCGAGCCGCCCCAAGCCGTGAACTTGATGTTGAGGTAGATGTCCTCTGCGATGAGGTGCAGCACCGCGTCCCGATCGACCGTGCTGGGCGGACCGCCCCCAGCTCCACCGTTCCACGCCTCCCAGCTCTGGTAGGTCAGCGCGGCGTAGTTCGCCGTCGTGCCATAGGCCCACTCCGTGCCCGCCGGGCTCAGATTGTGGGTGTAGGTCGACTCGCTGGCAATGTTGAATATACCCTGGGCGCTTGCCCGGGTGATGGTGACAGCGCCGGTCAGCCGGTCCTGGTTTTCCGGCAGGAGGTGGTTGGCTCCGGCAGGCTTGCTAAAGGTGATGGACGGACCGGTCCAGACCACTGGCGTCTTCTTGATGGCGTAAATCACCCCGCCGGTGCCGCTGGAGGCGGTGTTCGTGGCCAGAGCGTAAAGCTCCCCGCTTCCATCCTCGCCAAAGCCGTGGACCGTCAGCCCGTTCGGCAGGATGCCGCCGACAAACTGGGGCATGTCAAACTCCTTGATTTCCCCGCTCTCGAGGTCTGCGTAAAACAGGCGCCCGTCCGCCCGCGTGGGCGTCCGGTGCAGGGCGAGGTCGCCGAAAACATACTTGCCATACAAGTCCGGAATGCCGCTGCCCCGGTAGACAAAGCCTCCGGTGATGGAGATGCCGTCGTCGTGATCGTACTCCAGCGTTCCCGCCGGGCCGGATATCGGGTCGATGAGCCCCAGCGGACTCCCGGCGCTCCGCGCGCCCACCGTTCCGGCAGTGCCGCCCGGGCCGGTCGTCCGGTTGAAAAGGAAGTCCCCCTCCTTGATCGCCCATCCGTAGTTTCCGCCGAGCGTCACGCGGTTGATTTCCTCCACCGTGTTCTGCCCCACGTCCGCCATGATGAGCTGGCCGTTGAGCCGGTCGAAGGCAAAGCGGTAGGGGTTTCTAAAGCCGTAGGCGTAAGTCTCGCGCACCTGGCCGGCACTCTGGAAGGGATTCGTGGCGGGGATGCGGTACTGGCCGTTCGGGCTGGCGGGGTTGGGGCTGCCCGTGGTGAGGGTCGGGTTCAGCGGATCAATCCGGAGCATCTTGCCCATGGGCGTGGTCAGATTTTGGGCGTTGCCGCCAGGCTCGATGTGGCTGGCTCCCACGTCGTTCGCATTTCCCCCGTCGCCCAGGCCGATGTAGAGCAGCCCGTCCGGCCCAAAGGCGATGGTCCCGCCGTTGTGGTTGTTGGCATTTTTGCCGAAGGAGATGATTTCCCGGCGGCTGGCAGCGTCGATGACGTTCGGGTTGGCGCCGCTGACCTTCCATTCATTGACGGCGTTCTTGTAGCCCTGGCTCGCGCCGTTCGGGGCGGCGAACGTCACCCCGGTGCCGAGTGGCTGGCTGTTGTAGGTGTACAGCGTGCGGTAGCCGGGGCTGGACGGCGTGTTGTACCCCGGGTGAAAGGCCAGGCCGAGCAGGCCGCGCTCGTCGTTCGCACTCGTGATGACGAGCGGCGGAGCCACCAGCGTGGAAATGTCCAGCGCGGGAGCCGGCAGCAGCGCGCCGTTCTGCAGGATGAGGATCTGCCCCTTCTGTTCCACCACAAACAGGCGCGTCGTGTCCCCCGGCGGGCTGATGGCGAAATCAGGAGCCGCCAGCCCGCTGGCCACCGTCACCAGCTTGATGGAAATGGGCCCCCTCTGGATGGGCTGCAGCACGTTGGCCTGGCCGCTGGCCTGCCGGGTGAGCGGCAGCAGGGCTGCCAGTGCGAGGATCAGCCTGATCGCCTTGGTTGGTTTCATGGGAGTGGTTTTGTCTGGGGTTGGGTACTGAACTGGAATGAAGAGCCTCCCGGAAGCGGCAGGGCTGCCAGTCGGGAAATGATCAAATAATTCATTTGCGAGCCCGATGATCTGAATTTTTCCACGCCCCGTCAATCATTGTTGCAAATTATGTCGGCCTACCTTGCCACGCCGCAGACGGTGGTGAACCATGCGGGGTTCAGGCCGGCGAGGGAGGGTTTGATGCGTTCGAGTTCGGAGGCGGGGCCGTGGATCTCGAGGCGGGTGATGTCGGCGTGTTTGAGCAGTTCG
>JANOAS010000250.1:0-4172 GCA_031411255.1 bacterium | reverse complement strand
GACGGACCACCAGAAGGCGTCGCGCACCCGGCGCATGATCCAGCCAAACTGGCAGGACAGGGCGATGCAGCAGACGGGGATGACCCAGAAAAAGGGGCTTCTGCTTCCCATCAGGCTCAGCAGTGGAAAAAACGTCAGCGGCAGGGTGATGGAGGCGATGACGCAGGCGCGCCCGACCGGGTGGCGGCGCAGTTTCCAGCCGAGCCAGCCGGCACCGATGAAACAGAGCATGGCGAGGAGAAAGGTGTTCCCTTTGATTCCCCCCTCTGCGCCCGAGATGAGCGAAAGAAAACACCCGGCTACGAGCGTGGCCACCGGGCGCCAGGTGGCGGGTTCTTCAGCCGGGGCTGGGGGAGCCGGGGTCGGGGGCGGCACCGGAGGCGGGGCGGCGGCCAGCGTTTCCACCTGCGTGCGCATCTGCCCGGCGCTGTGCTGGCGGCGGGTGCGGTCGTTCTCCAGCGCCTGCTGGACGATGGCGTCCACGCGCGGGTCGGCCTCGCTTTTCGTGGAGGGCGGGGCGAGCGGGGCGCGGGGGAGGTCGCCGGTGAGGAGTTCATAAAAGACGACGCCCAGCGAGTAAATGTCCGCCCGGTGGTCCACGGTGGCCGGGGTGTCGCGCTGCTCCGGGGCCATGTAGCTGGGCGTGCCGAGCGTGGTGCCGGACTGGGTGAAAGACAGGCCAGGCGGCGCAGACTCACCGGCTGGCATCCCCCCGGTCCCTTCCGTCTCCCGGGTCCCTTCAGTGCCCATGAGCTTCGCGATGCCGAAGTCCACCAGCTTCACCCGGCCCCGAGTGTCGAGCAGGATGTTCTCCGGTTTGATGTCGCGGTGGAGCACACCCTCGTCGTGGGCGAACTGGAGGGCGTCGCAGATTTTCGGGACGATGGCGAGGGCCTGCGCCGGGGTGAAGCGACCGGCACGCATGGTCTGGCGGAGGTTCGCCCCCTCCACGAACTCCATGAGCAGGTAGAAAAACCCGCCCGCCGTCCCCGAGTCGTGCACGGCCACGATGTTCGGGTGGTGCAGCCGGGCCAGGAGCTGGCCCTCCCGCTCGAAGCGCCCGGCAAAGGCGGGGTCCCGGTCCGCGAGCGAGGCCGGCAGCAGCTTGAGGGCGACCAGCCGGTTCAGCCGCGACTGCCGCGCCTTGTACACCCACCCCATGCCGCCCTGACCGGTGAGTTCCAGGATTTCCAGCTGGGGGAAAGCCGCCTGCACCACCGCCAGGTCCGGCGGCGCAGCGTCAATGGCAGGAGCCGGCTGCGTGGGCTCCAGCGCCGCCTGCATGAGACAACGCGGGCAGCCGGACGCGGTGCCGGGCAGCCAGTCGGCACCGCAGACGGGGCAGGAAATGGGAGTGGGTTCATTCATCACGGGGTACCTGACGCGGGGCCGGGGCAAACGCGGCAGCCGGGTGGAAAAAAGGTGTCGTTTTTCCGGGGACGCCGCCTGTGGAGTGTCGGTGGATCGTTGCGCCCGACGGGGGATGAGATCAACCGCGAATGGACGCCAATCAACGGGAATCAAGGAGGTGACGGGGGGAGGGATTTCGTGCGGGTGGGGCGGTTTTCCGGTGATGTGGGGCGCGCAGTTGGTGGGGCGCGCGACTGGGTGCGATGCGGCTGGGTGCGACGCGGCGCTTGGAGTACCAAGCGCCCTACCTTGTCTGCAGCGTTCCTCACGTGGCAGGCGGGGCGCGTGGAAGGTAGGGCAGGCTGGTCCTCCAGCCGCCGCGGTGCACCAGGCCAACGGGGCACCGAGATGCGCCTGCCGGGGATTGGGTGGGAGGTGCTTGGTGCTTGGGGCGAGTGGCTGGGGATGTCCTTGCAGGGAACGTCCTTGCAGGGGGCGACGCGGCGCTTGGACGAGCCAGCCACCCTGCTTGGCCAGGAATCACCGGCCGCGAGAGAATCGAGGCTTGAAACTCGCCGGGGGGCGAATCACTTTAGAACATGTCTGAGGACGAGTTGCCTGTTCGAAAGCGTCTCCGTCACGGTGTTCCGCACTGGGTGGCGGATGATGCGCGCTTTTTCATCACGGTCAATTGTGCGGAGCGCGGGCGGGAACAGCTCACCGGCGCACCTGTGGCGCGGGCGCTTCTCGACTCTGCGCGGCATTATCATGACGCCGGCAAGTGGCATATCTGTCTCTTTCTGCTCATGCCGGATCATCTTCACGCCATTTTGAGCTTTCCACGCGAGGCTTCGATGGAAGGGATTTTCAAGAACTGGAAGCGGTATACGAATCGGGCACTGGGAATCGTCTGGCAGGAAGGATATTTTGATCATCGTCTGCGCGGAGATGAGGAGATGAGTGCGAAGTTTTTTTATATTCGGGACAATCCTGTAAAGAAGAGTTTGTGCGCCAGTCAGCAGGAATGGCCGCATCAACTTCGCTGGACTCCAGAGGGGGTGGTTGCGGGGGCTTGGTAATTGTTTGGGATTTTGAGCCTGCGGACGGGGAGGCTGTGGCACCACCGGTGGACGGAGCACTGAGTGCGTTGGTTGCGTTGCGTGCGGGGCTTGGGGGGACTTGGGAGTGCTTGGGGGCTTGGGGCGCGCGGCCCGGGGCGACGCGGCGCTTGGGGCGCGCCGGCTTGGTGCATGGCGGCGCTTGGAGGACCAAGCGGCCCTACCTTTCCCGCAGCGTTCGTCACGTGACAGGTAGGGCAGGCTGGTCCTCCAGCCGCCGCAGTGCACCGGGCCAGCGGGGCACTGGGATGCGCGCCTGCCGGGGATTGGGTGGGGAGGTGCTTGGGGCGCGCGGCTCGGGGCAACGCGGCGCTTGGGGCGCGCCAGCTTGGTGCATGGCGGCGCTTGGAGGACCAAGCGGCCCTACCTTTCCCGCAGCGTTCGTCACGTGGAAGGTAGGGCAGGCTGGTCCTCCAGCCGCTGCGGTTTCCTGGTGGATTGGGCCACCGGGCCAAATTTTCGCCTTTGGGAGCGGTGGGGAACTTTTGGGCCCCTGGGGAAACCCTTTGGTGGGTGACGGAAACCGGGGGCGGGGGCGGGGGAAATCGGTCTGGGGCGCTGGCTTTGGGTCGGCGGGGAGGGGGCATTTTCCTCGGCTGGGGAGGGGAAATCTGGCCCGATTTCCCCCCAGTGGTCCTCCGGGCACGGAAAACCGGGCGCTTCTGGCCGGCCTGATTCCCCGACGGACGGCATGATCCACCTCGCCGACCGGACGCCTGGAAGCGGGTTCGGAATTTTCCGAATGGCCATCCAGGCGTTGGGAAGGTGGCTCGGAATTTTCCGAACGGCCATCCAGGCGTTGGGAAGGTGGTTCGGAATTTTCCGAATGGCCGTCCAGGCGTTGGGAAGGTGGCTCGGAATTTTCCGAATGGCCATCCAGGCGTTGGGAAGGTGGTTCGGAATTTTCCGAATGGCCATCCAGGCGTTGGGAAGGTGGTTCGGAATTTTCCGAATGGCCTCCAGAGGCAGCCCCGGCCCGGAGTGCACTCCTGCAAAAGCGCGAAGCGCCGTGGACTGCGGAAGCTCGCTGCCGCCGTCCGGCTCGCAGCTGGCTGCGGCCGGCGTGCCCCAAGCCCCGGTGCCCCCGTCTGGTGCCCCGCGCTCCCCGGTGCCCCCAGCCCGGTGCGCGCGGCTGGCAGCCAGCTGCCTCGCCTACAGCGGCAGCAGGCTTCCGCACTCCACGGCGCTCCGCGCTCAGAAAAGGCCAGCCGCGTTCGCGTGGCTCCCCATTCTCCCCCAGTCGCCTCCTGTCCCGGTCTCCCCGTCTCCCCGTCTCCTCCTCTCCCAGTCTCCTCTTTTCTTCCCCCCATTTCTCCCTATCCTCCCCCCATGCCACCGCTAGACATGACGCCGAAGCAGCAAAAGGCCTACCAGTTGGCCTTGGAGAAAATCGAGGCCTGCCGCGGCAGCGGGGGGACGGAACTCGATTTGTCCAGCCTAGGCCTGAGCGCCCTGCCGCCGGAAATCGGCCAGCTCACGGCGCTGACGGAGCTTAGCCTTTCGGAAAACCAACTGAGCGGCCTGCCGCCGGAAATCGGCCAGCTCTCGGCGCTGACGGTGCTTTACCTTCAGGGAAACCACCTGAGCGCCCTGCCGCCGGAAATCGGCCGGCTTTCGGCGCTGACGGTGCTTTACCTTCAGGGAAACCACCTGAGCCCCCTGCCGCCGGAAATCGGCCGCCTCGCGGCGCTGACAGTGCTTTAC
>JANOAS010000249.1:0-11343 GCA_031411255.1 bacterium | reverse complement strand
TGGCGGCGGGTGGGTTTGGGTTTTCGGCGGCCAGGATCTCGGCGAAGGATCTCGGATCGTCGAAACGGATCCGCGGGTCGTCAAATCTGACACCTGGTTCGTCGAAGCGTGGCACGAGCGGATTTTGCCAGAACGGGCTGCTGGAAGACAATCCCTTTTTTCACATCCTGCCGGGTTTATTTATGGAAATTCGCCAAAAGCCTGAAAAACTCCTTTTTGTGCGGAAGAATTGAGGGAAACGCCGGGCAAATCTTGGATTTGTCCGGACAAAACGCGAATTTGTCCGGACAAAACGGAAAAATGTCCGGACAAAACTGAGATTTGTCCGGCTTTTTTTGGGATTTGACCGGACAAAACGCCGATTTGTCCGGTCAAAACTGGGAGATGTGCGGACTTTTTGGGGATTTGTCCGGACATTTTGGGAATTTGTCCGGTCAAATCCGGGATTTCGGAATGGGGAGGCGGGTGGCGTGGTGCAGGGGGCAAAGGAATGGTTGGGCAAAGGAATGGGGGGAGGGGGATGCGGATTTCGGGGCGGTGGTGCTTCGGTTTGGCGGGGGACCGGCTGCGTGCTGACGACGCAGGGCCCGGTGTGAAAGAAGTTTCACTGGTTGCCTGCCATGGGCCGGTGGACCGGGTGGGGCGCGTGCCGCAGGGCCGCCTTCCACCATGCTGAATGCTCTTGTTAATTTCTCCCTGCGCCACAAGGGCGCGGTGCTCGTGATGGCCGCGCTGCTGCTGGCCTGGGGGACTTATGTGGCCACGACGGTGCGGCTGGATGTGTTCCCCGAGTTCGTGCCGCCGCAGGTGACGGTGCAGACGGAGTCGCCGGGGCTCTCGCCGGAACAGGTGGAAACACTGGTCACACGGCCGGTGGAGACGATCATCAACGGCGTGGGCAGCATGGACTCGATCCGGTCGGAATCGATTCAGGGCCTGTCGGTCATCACGGCGGTCTTCAAGGACGGGACGAACATTTTTCTCGCCCGGCAGATGCTGGCGGAGAAGCTTTCCGAGCTGGGGCCGGTGCTGCCGGCCGGGGTGTCGGCGCCGAAGATGTCGCCGCTGGTTTCCTCCACGATGGACCTGCTCAAGATCGGCCTGACCTCGGAAAAGCTGAGCCCGCTGGAGCTGCGGACCTTTGCCGACTGGACGCTGAAGCCGCGCCTGCTGGCTGTGCCGGGGGTGGCGAAGGTGTCGCCCTTCGGCGGGGAGGTGAGGCAGATGCAGATCCAGGTGAAGCCGGAGCAGCTGGTGGCGCATGATCTGGCGCTGACGGACGTGCTGGCGGCGGCGCGGGCGGCGACCGGGGTGCGCGGGGCGGGGTTCATCGAGACGGCGGCGCAGCGGATCCTCATTCAAACCGAGGAGCCCGCGCCCACAGCGGAGGACCTGGGCGACGTGGTGGTGGTGCAGAAAAACGGGGCCAGCGTGCGGCTGCGGGACGTGGCGGCCATCGTGGACGGGAGCGAGCCGAAGTTCGGCGGGGCGCTCATCATGGGCAAGCCAGGGGTGCTGCTGGCGATGGCGAGCCAGTTCGGCGCGAACACGCTGGATGCGACGCTCGGGCTGGAGGCGGCCCTGGAGGAAATGAAGCCGGCGATGGATGCGGCGGGCATCACGCTGCACGGCGGGCTGCACCGGCCGGCCACGTTCATCGAGTTTGCCCTGCAGAATGTGCAGCACTCGCTGATGGTGGGCGGCGGGCTGGTGGCGTTGATCCTCATCCTTTTCCTGCTGGACTTGCGGACGGCGTTCATCTCCTTTGTCAGCATCCCTCTTTCCCTCCTGGCGGCGGTGCTGGTGCTCAATGCCTGCGGGGCGACGATCAGCACGATCACGCTCGGGGGATTTGCCGTGGCCATCGGCGTGGTGGTGGATGATGCCATCATCGACGTGGAAAACATCCTGCGCCGCCTGCGGCTGAACAGCACCCTGGCCAGCCCGCGTCCGCTGAATGAGGTGATCCTGCAGGCGTCGCTGGAAGTGCGCAGCCCGGTGGTGTACGCCACGTTCATCGTGGGTGTGGTCTTTCTGCCGGTGCTGCTGATGTCCGGCCTGCAGGGGCGGTTTTTTGCGCCGCTGGGTGTCTCGTTTCTCCTCGCCACCGGGGCATCCCTGCTGGTGGCGCTGACGGTGACGCCTGCGCTCTGCGCCGCACTCCTGGCCCGGACGAAGCCGCACGACGAGCCGCGCTACATCCGCTGGATGAAAGGCTGGCACCTCGGCCTGCTGCACTCCGTCAGCCGCCATCCGTGGCTCTCCGCAGGCGCGGCCACGGCGCTGCTGGCCGTGGCGCTGTGGGCGTCCACGTTTCTGGGTGGGGAGTTTCTGCCGGAGTTTCGCGAGGGGCACTTCGTGGTGCAGGTGACGGGGCTGCCCGGCACCTCCCTGCCGGAGAGCCTGCGCCTGGGGAAGACGATCTCGGAGGAAATCCTGGCCATCCCGCACGTGGCCACGGTGGAAATGCAAACCGGCCGCGCGGAGCAGGGCGAGGACACGTGGGCGCCGCACCGGTCCGAGCTGCATGTGGAGCTGGACCACCACCCGGACTGCGATGACAAGGCGGTGCAGGAGGCCATCCGCGGCGTGCTGGAGGAGATCCCCGGCATCGCGACCGAGGTGCTGACATTCCTGGGCGACCGCATCGGCGAGAGCATCTCGGGGGAGACGGCCTCGGTGGTGGTGAGCATTTTTGGCAATGATCTGGACCAGCTGGACATCAAGGCCCGCGAGGTGGCTGCCGTGCTCAACGGCGTGCCCGGGGCGGTGGACGTGCAGGTGAAAAACCCGGCCGGCAGCCCGCGCTACTCCGTGCGCCTGCGGCCGGAGCGGCTGCGGCAGTTTGGATTCCGCCCGCTGGAGGTGCTGGAGGCGGTGCAGACGGCCAGCCAGGGTGAAGAGGTGGGCGAGCTGCACGACGGCAACCGCGTCTTCAAGCTCGCCGTCAGGCTCGACCCCGCGCAGCTCCAGGAGCCAGAGTCACTCGGAGCCATGCTCATTTCCAATGCCGACGGCCTGCGCCTGCCCCTGCGCGAACTGGCGGACCTCACCCTGACCACGGGGCGGGAGTCCATCCAGCACGACGGAGCCATGCGCCGCCAGGTCATCACGTGCAATACCAAGCCCGGCAGCGACGTCGCCTCCTTCGTCCGCACGGCGAAAAAGAAGGTCGCTGCCGCGGTCAAATTTCCCGCCGGTGTGTACCCCGTCTTCACCGGTGCCGCAGAGGCCCAGGAGACGGCCACGCGCGAACTCATCATCCACGGCGGGCTCACCCTCATCGTCATCCTGCTCGTGCTCAGCTTCGTCTTTGTCAGCTGGCGCAGCCTCTTCCTGGTGCTGGTAAACGTGCCCTTCGCCCTCGTCGGCGGGGTGCTGGCCGCCTTCGTGGCCGGGGAAACACTGAGCCTGGGCAGCCTCGTCGGCTTCATCACGCTCTTCGGCATCACCACGCGGAACTCGATCATGATGCTCTCCCATTTCGAGCACCTCGTGAACGAGGAGGGCCTGGCCTGGAACCTCGAAACCGCCCTCCGCGGCGCCAGCGAGCGGCTCCTGCCCATTCTCATGACCGCCCTCGTCACCGGCCTCGGCCTGCTCCCCCTGGCCTGGTCAAAAGGCGAAGCCGGCACCGAGATCGAGGCCCCCATGGCCATCATCATCCTCGGCGGCCTCCTCACGAGCACGGCGCTGAATTTGCTCCTGCTCCCCGCGCTCGCGGTGCGGTGGGGGAGGTTTGCGAAGGCGGCGGCGTAGGGGGGGCGCGCCACGAATGCCGGAATAGGTCCTATGAGGCCTATGCGTCCTATCTGCCCTATTTCAACGGCCCCCAGCCTACCACTGCACCACCGAAGCCGCCCAGGTGAACCCGGCACCGAAGGCGACGAGGAGGACGTAGTCGCCCTGCTTGATGCTGCCGCTGCGGTTGGCCTCGTCGAGGGCGATGGCGATGGCGGCGGCGCTGGTGTTGCCGTATTTCTCGATGTTCATGAAGGCGCGCTCCTTCGGGATGCCGAGGCGCTCGGCGGCGGCGTCGATGATGCGGATGTTCGCCTGGTGGGGGACGATCATGGCGATCTGGTTAGGCTTGAGGCCGGCCAGTTCGATGGCGCGGGCGCAGGCGGCGGTGACCTTGGTCACGGCGTGCTTGAAAACCTCCCGTCCCTGCATCTGAATGGTGTTCAGGTGCTGGTCGGCATTGGCCGGGGTGATGGGTATGGCGCTGCCGCCACCGGGCACGGAGAGGATGTCTGTGAGGGTGCCGTCGGTGCCCATGATGGTGCAGACGACGCGGGGTTCCTTCACGTCCTCGTCATCCGAGCGGCGGCGCAGGATGGCGGCCCCGGCTCCGTCGCCAAAAAGGACGCAGGTGTTGCGGTCGGTCCAGTTGGTGATGCTGCTCAGCTTTTCTGCCCCGACGATGAGGGCGGTCTTGCGGTTGCCGGTGTTGATGAAATGCCGGCAGATCTGCATGGCGTAGAGGAACCCGGAGCAGGCGGCGGAAATGTCGAAGGCGACGGCATTCACCGCGCCCAGGTTCTTCTGCACGTAGCAGGCGGTGGCGGGGAAAAAGGTGTCCGGGGTGACGGTGGCGACGATGATGAGGTCAATCTCTTCAGCCGTGACGCCGGCTTTCTCCATGGCGCGGAGCGCGGCCTGGGTGGCCATGTCACTGGTGGTCTGGCCTTCGGCGGCGATGCGGCGTTCATGGATGCCGGTGCGCTGGACGATCCACTCGTCCGTGGTATCGACTATTTTTTCGAGGTCGGCGTTGGTCAGGACACGCTCCGGCACGTAACTGCCCGTGCCGGCGATGGTCATCTTGCATTGAGTGGGGCGCAGGTCGCGGTCTGGAGTCATGAGTCTTGGAAATGGAGAAGGCAGGACCATGTTTCGGCAGGGAATGGCCCCCCGTCAACTGCCCAGAGTCCCCGGCGTGCGATGCCGCCTTCGCTATTTAAAGAAGAGCGGGATGACGAGGATGGCCACGATGTTGACCACCTTGATCATCGGATTCACGGCCGGGCCGGCGGTGTCCTTGTAGGGATCGCCAACGGTGTCGCCGGTGACGGCGGCGGCGTGGGCGAAGCTGCCCTTGCCGCCGTGGTTGCCTTCCTCGATGTACTTCTTGGCGTTGTCCCATGCGCCGCCGGCGCCGGTCATGGCGATGCCGACGAAGAGGCCGGTGACGATGGTGCCGATGAGCAGGCCGCCGAGGGCCTCCTTGCCCAGGAAGGCGACGCCGATGACAAAGATGACGGGCAGCAGGGCCGGCATGATCATCTGGCGGAGGGCGGCCTTGGTGACGATGTCAACGCACTGACCGTACTCGGGAACGTCCTTCCCGGTCAGGATGCCGGGCTTGGCCTTGATCTGGCGGCGCACCTCCTCGACCACGGCGCCTGCGGCGGAGCCCACGGCGTCCATGGAGAAGGCGGTGAAAAGGAAGGGGAGCAGCCCGCCGATGAAGAGGCCAACGATGACGCGGGCATCGTTCAGATCAAAGGCGATGGTGGCCTGGTGGAGGTGGGCTTTGAGTTCCTCCACATAGCTGCCGAAGAGGACCATGGCGGCCAGACCGGCGGAGGCGATGGCGTAGCCCTTGGTGACGGCCTTCATGGTGTTGCCCACGGCGTCCAGTTCGTCCGTCACCTTGCGCACTTCCTCGGGCAGGCCGCTCATGACGGCGATGCCGCCCGCGTTGTCCGTGATGGGGCCGAAGGCATCCAAGGAAATGATGATGCCGCTCAGGCTGAGCATGGAAACCACTGCCACGGCGATGCCGTAGAGGCCGGCCCAGGAGTAGGTGAGCCAGATGGAGGCTGCGATGCAGAGCACGGGCAGCAGGGTGGCGTGGTGGCCGACGCTGATGCCGGCGATGATGTTCGTGGCGTGACCGGTTTCAGAGGCCTTGGCGATGCGGCGCACCGGCTTGTGGGCGGTGGAGGTGTAGTAGTTCGTGATCCAGACGACGAGGCCGGTCAGGACGATGCCGGAGAGTGCGGAGTAGAACAGGGCGTCCGCAGAGACGAGGCCGACGTGGCCGCCCACGGTCAGGCCGTTGGGGAAATAAGTGTGGGTGGTGAACCAGAAGAGGATGGCGGAAATGAACCCGCTGACGGCCACCCCGCCGACGAGGGACTTGGTGGCGTCGAGTTTGGCGAAATTAACAAAGGCGACGCCGATGATGGAGGAGAGAATGGACAGGCCGCAGAGGATGAAGGGAAAGATGAGGGCGGCGGAGTTGTCCTTCACGGTCAGGAAGGCGACGAGCAGGCCGCCGATGAGGCTGACGGCGTAGGTTTCAAAGACGTCCGCTGCCATGCCGGCGCAGTCGCCCACGTTGTCACCCACATTGTCGGCGATGGTGGCCGGATTCCGCGGATCGTCCTCGTTCAGGCCCTGCTCGATTTTTCCAACGAGGTCGGCGCCAACGTCGGCCGCCTTCGTGTAAATGCCGCCGCCCAGCCGGGCAAAGACGCTGATGAGCGAGGAGCCGAGGGCGAGGCCGATGAGGGAATCGATGGCGACCTTCGTGTCGCCGCCGGTCGTTTTCAGGACGCCCATATAGAAGAGGCCGACGGAGAGCAGGCCGAGGGCGACGACGAGGAGGCCGGTGACGGCACCTCCGTTGAAGGCGACTTTCAGGGCGGAGTGGGAACTCTGGGAGGCGGCCTGGGTGGTGCGGACGTTCGCCCGGACGGCGATGGTCATGCCGATGTAGCCTGCTGCCAGTGAACAAATGGCCCCCACGGCGAACCCGACGGTGGCCATGCCCCCGCGAGTGTACCAGAGCAGGCCGGCCACGAGGACGGCGATCACTGAAATGGCCCCGACCTGGCGGTTCAGGTAGGCCTTCGCTCCCAGCTGGATGGCTGAGGCGATTTCTTTCATGCGGTCATTTCCCGCCGACGCGCCGAGAACGGACCGGATCAAGCCGAGCGCAGTCAGCAGACCGATTCCGGCGCAAGCCAGCGAAATTTCCAACCCCTTGTCAAACAACAGTGAAGCCATGATAAAAAATAGTCCTGAGAAAAGTGGCCTATCTTGGCCTGGAGACTGCTGAAGCGCAACTTTTTCTGTCCGACAGGGGTGGATTTTCGACAAGTGGAGGATTCCCCCAGGCCGTGGGCGCACTTGGGGGAAACGGGGAGGCTAGTCGGGAGCGGGCGGGCCAGTCTGGCCTTTAACCCCCGGGAGCGCCGCCGTCCTCGATCGGCTTTGCTCTTTTCGGCGGCAGCCGCATTCTAAAACGAACGTCGTGTGACGCACGGAGAAAAAGTGTGGCCTGCGGCAATTTATGGAGCCGCTCGAGGACGGCGGCGGTCCTGGAAAGTGTGGCCTTCGGCGCCTTAGTGAGCCGCTCGGGGACGGCGGCGGTCCTGAGGGGGCTCCAGGCTGCGGGTGAGCCGGACGGGGGCCGGCTGACGCGCCCTGATCCCTCCATGGTCAGGCGGGCGGACCCAAGACTCGTGGACCGGGGCTGTGGCGCGGCGGGATGTGGGGGAGGAATTTAGCTTGAAGGGGTGGAGGGACGGTGGAAGTGGTGGGTGGATCGTTCTCCGTTCCCCTGATTGATATGAAGTACCAAGTTTTCTCCCGTGCGGCGGCAGGCATTTTGTCTGCTGTCCTTTCCTTGCTGCTGGGGGCATCGCTGGCGCAGGGGGTGACTCCGGCGGAAATCGCGGGGGCGGTGGACTCGGGGGTGGGGATTTTGTGGGAGGGATCGTGGTGGGCCTGGACGGTGGTGGGGGCGGCGGAGGCGCATGACGGGGTGGATGCGTTGCGGACGCCGGTGGTGCGGCACGGGGAGAGTGTGGCGGTGGGGGGAGTGGTGGAGGGGCCGGGGGTTTTCCGCGGGTGGGTGCGGGTGTCGTCGGAACGGTGGCACGATGTGCTGTCGGTGAGGGTGGACGGAGTGGCGGCGGTGGAGTACTCGGGGGTGGAGCAGCACGGGTTTGAGGTGGCGGTGCCACGGGGCCGGCACACGGTGGGGTTTGGGTGGAGGAAGGACGGGACGCGCAGTGAGGGGGAGGATGCGGCGTGGGTGGATGAGGTGAGCTTCACGCCGGCGGTCGCGACGATGGTGGAGGCGGCTGATTTGACCGGGACGGCGGGGCTGACGCTGGGGACGCCTGTGGGCGCGACGGCATGGCGCGGGCTGGTGGACGGGATCTCCCACGCGGGCGGGGATGGGCTTTTCGCCCGGACGCGGGAGGTGACGGCGCTGACGGTGACGGTGGCGCAGCCGGGGGTGGTGACGTTCTGGTCGCGACTGCTGCCGGTGAGCGGGAATGAGGATCCGGGCACGCTGAAGGTGTTGGCGGCGGGATCGACGCAGGTGCTGGAGGCGGTGGAAACCGGCGGCTGGAGGCGGTGGCGGGTGCTGGTGGCGCAGGCGGGTGAGGGATTCCGGGTGGAGTACAGGATGCTGCTGGTCTATGACAGGCCGGGGCCGGAGGACGGGTGTGTGGTGGATGATTTTTCGGTGGAGCCGGTGGGGTCGACGACGCTGGAGGAGGCTCTGGATGCGGGGCCGGGGCTCAGTTTCACGGGCGGCTGGCAGACGGGGTCACCGGCGGGGCCGGGGTGGCTGGGGTGGCTGGGGGTGGTCTCGCCGGGGCTGTCGCGCACGGGCGGGGATGCGCTGGCGCTGCTGCGCTGGGTGGCTCCGGTGGCGCCGGGGCTGGCGGTGCATCCGGTGCTGCGGACGACGGTGACGGGGCCGGGGCGGCTGAGGTATTGGGCAAAGGCGGGGACTGGCGTGGCCTCTGAAGGCGGGGCGTCAGATGCGGGATTTCTCAGCATCGAGGTGCGGGACCCGGCTGGGGTGGCACCGGCGGAACTGCGGGGAAATCTGATGCCGCAGACGCTGGAGTGGCGCGAGGAGATGCTGGACGTGCCGGAGGGGACGCGGACGATCTCGTGGCTGCAGCAGGGGGCGGGGCCGGCGCTGCTGGACGGGATGTCGTGGACGCCGACGCCGCACGCTGCGGTGCCGCCGGCGCTGGCGGAGGCGGTGGACCTGACCGGGCCGCTCACGCTGGGTGCGCCGGGGGGCTGGGTGCCGGACGCTTGGTCGGGCGCGGGTTTTGGCAATGGTGACGTGCTGCGCTGGGCTCCGGCGGGGAGTGCGCTGCCGCTGGAGGCGACGGTGACGGGGCCGGGGTGGCTGGCTTTTTCCTGGCAGGCCGGGGCGGGGCAGCCACTGGGGCTGATGCTGGACGGGGCGGCGGAGTCTCTCGCGCAGCCTGCCTCGGGCGGTGCGTATGCACAGTGGCAGCAGGTGGCGCGCTGGCTGCCGGCGGGTGGGCACACGGTGAAATGGCAGGGGCCGGCTGTGACGGCGGGACCGCTGCTGCTGGACGGGCTGGCTTTTTCCCCGGAGGCTCCGGCCTGGGTGGGGGCACTGGGCGGAAATGGAATCACGCGCTGGGAGGCATCGGCCGCGCCATGGACCGTGGAGGCGGCAGGCGCCCACGATGGGGTGGCGGCGCTGCGTACACCGGCGGCTGGAGCGGGGGAAATACGGGAGCTGAGGGCGACGGTGACCGGTCCGGGGCGGCTGCACTACTGGTGGAAGGTGGGGGATCCTGATCCGCTGACCGGGGCGGCAAATTCAATCTGGCTGGATGGTCGGAAGAGCGAGGGGCTGACCGGGAACACGGGCTGGCAGGGGGCGGTGGTGGACGTGCCGCAGTCGGGGCCGTTTGAGGCGAACTGGATTTTTCAACGATCCCTGCGTGCCACGCTGCCGGGCGACGGGGCGTGGATCGACGAGGTGAGCTTCACCCCGGCCACAACGACGACGCTGGGCGAGGCGATGGACGCTCCGGACCTGGTGTGGACCTCCGGTGGAAATCTCCAACTGCTGGCCGGTCCCGGCATGAGCGGGGCAAAGGGCGGTGACCTGGTGCGCGTGCCGCTTTTCACTCCGGGGCCGCTGGTGTCGCCCCCCGCGCCGGCGTGGATCCAAGTGGCGCTGCCGGGGCCGGGAATCGTGAATGCGTGGCTGTCCCCTCAGGCCTCATCCGTGAACGGGCCGGGCGTGTGGATTGACGGAGTGGCGCTGGAGGTTTCTGCAAGCAGCGGGAATCTGACGAACATGGTCACGGGTCCTGGGCCGCACACGTGGCGGCTGGTGCAGCCCGCACGGAGTTCGGACACGGACATCGACGCCTTCTCTTACACCCCCGTTCCGCTGGTGGCGCTGGCGGAGGCGCTGGATGTGGCTCCCGATCTCGTTCCTGCGGTGCAGAATGCCCCGACCCGGCTGCGCGGCCTGGCAGACGCGGCAGCCTCGCATGACGGGGTGGATGTCCTGAGGGTGGAGGATGCGGCTGGCGGGCCGTCGACCGATCTGCGACTAGTGGTGCCCGGACCAAGCCGCGTGCGCTTCTGGTGGCGGGCGGAGGGAACGGGCCAAGCCAGCGTAAATCTTTCAGGAAGCACGGATGGCGCGGTGACGGCGGCGGGCACGTTTGGCTGGACTGAGGGCGGCTACACAGTGAGCAGCCGGGGGCCAGCCTCCGTGCTTTTCTCCTGCCGGAGCACCTCGAATTCGGGCACGTACACGCTCTGGCTGGACGAGGTCAGGATTGAGCCGCTTGAGGCCGTGAGTCTGGACGAGGCGCTGCACCTGCCCCCCGGATCAGTCACCACTGGCCAGACCTTTGAGGGAGCGGGCGGGACTTGGCAGGGAATGCGACCGGCGAACCCTGCTCCCGCGAGCGAAGCTTACGTCGCCCTCTGGCCAGTGAGCGGGACGCAGCACCCTGGTTACTTCAGGGCTGTCTGGATTGACATTCGGATTTCGGGTCCAGCCCTGGTTTCAATGTCGTTGAAAACCTCAGACACGCCCCTCTTCACTGCGCAAACAATCTGGCCGTCCTGGGCCGCTGGCTACGAGCAGTATCCCAGTAATGGGGGGGCGGTGGCATTGCCTGCGGGTGACAACATCGTCCGTATTTTGGTTTCTTCATCTGGCTACTTCAGCTATGATCTGCCGCGTCCGGCGCTGGAAATTAAAAACCTTGTCATCACGAGGCCGGTGGTTGATCCGGCGGGAGCCCTGGATGCGCCGGGCATGAGTTTCACGGTCTCCGGGTCCTGGTATGCCACAGCGAGGGAGGCCAAGGATTCCACGGCATTCAGCGATGACATGCTGCTGCGCGTTCAGGGCTGGGGGCTGGGCACGCTGGAAACGCCGGTGAACGGTCCGGGCTGGCTGAAGCTGGAGGCGGATGCGGTGCCGGGTCAAAATTTCGCCTCGCTTGAGGACCAGACTGGCATCCGGGCGTGGGTGGTTCCCGCACTGCCGGCCACGCCGCAGCCTCTGCT
>JANOAS010000248.1:0-13191 GCA_031411255.1 bacterium | reverse complement strand
CCATGCGGCGTCAAAACGGATACGGTCTCGGTTCGGTCCTTCCAGCGGCCGAGCGGAACCGAAAAATCCGGGTGGATAACTAAAATCGGCGCGGTCTGACTGTTGTCGCTCCGGAGGCAGAATGTGTCTTCGACTGTAATCAATGCGACGCGCATGGTGCGGAGTGGACTAACGTCTAGCTCATCCACGGCGGGGATGAAAGCCCGAATTCAAACTGGAGTGTTGCCCGCCGTTGGATGGAGCGTCTTGTTGGGCTTCTTGTTCTTCTTCGAGTATCTGGAGAAAGGCGATGGCCTCAACGGCATGTCGTTGGGTCATTGAACAGGCTTCTTCTAGCGGTGTCGCGTAGTCATCGACGGTCGTGCGAAGCCTGAAGTCTGCTCCACTCTCGTGAAGAATCTTGAGCGCCTCAACGTCATTTCGCACCGCCGCATGATGGGCTGGCGCGTATCCATGAATCCCGATCTCGTCCACGTCTGCGCCCGCATCGATCAGCATCCTCATCATCTGATATTTGTCATCCTTGCTGCGCTCAATCACGCTGTGGAGCACGGTATAACCGTCATCGACTTCGATAGGGACGGATGCCCCATGAGAAAGCATCCACGATACAACTTCCACACTCCCGCAGTCGATAGCGTTCGTGATCCAGTGCCTGCCGAGAAAGTCATCCTTGCCGCTCGGAAACTCGTCCCAACACCCTGCAAGCTCGGCCATCGCCTCGAGATCCGCTGTGCGAATTAGCTCTATGATCGCACGGTAGTCGTATTTCATTTTGTTGCCAAACAGTTGGATATTAGCCCCCGGCCTGTCCGTATATCCAGCTGGCGGGCGGGCTTTTCAGGGGACTGGAATGGGGGGCAGGCATATGATTCTGAAAGGATATGACGGGGTCGTGAGCGAGTATAACCGGGGGGACACAAAAGCAAGCCTTTTGGGGATTTGGGGGCCCGGGCTTTTAGAGAAGTGGGAAATCTGGCTGGGCGGTTCGTCTATCCAGGCGCTAGCGGGGCTTTGGGGGACTAGGGCGGCCTGCCTTTTTCCCCGTGTCGGTACGCGAACGCTGCGGGAAGGTGGGGCGGGCTGGTCCTCCAGCCGCCGCGAGGCCCCACGCCAGCGCGCACCAGGCGCGTGCTTCATCGGACGCGCACCGCGCCCGGCACCAACGCAGCAAGCCCAGTACCTGGTGCGCGGGTCTGGGGGTGTTGCGGCGGCTGGAGGAACAGCCCGCCCACCCTTTCTGCGCCAAGGGGGCCCGTTTGTTTTCCCAGGGTGCCCCTTTGGGCCTGTGGGTTGCCGAGGTCTGATTTCAATTTGCTTTCAAAATGAATGGAAATGATCCTCCCGGAGGGAGCCTGGAGATTAGCCGGTGGCGCAAGCCACCGGGTAGCCCGTGAAAACCATGGACGTCCCGGAGGGATGCGGGAAGCTGGTTGCATGCATGATTCCGCGGCCCCTGCCGGGGCCGGTTGCCGTTCTGCCCCATTTCCGGTGGCTCGCGCCACCGGCTAATTTCCATCGAGCCTCCGGCTCGGAAAATGCCGCTCTTGATCGCGAATTGGAATACTCCTGAAAAGAGGAATGAGAACCGCGGATACCACGGATATCGCGGATATTGTTTGAGTTGTAGAATGGCGCGCTCTCACCTTCCGGGTGACACCTGATCTTCCCCAAACTTCCTGAATATCCGAGGTATCCGCGAAATCCGCGGTCTCCACTCTGGAATTTAGGATAATGCCGTGATGCCCCTCTTTGCGGAGAGGGTGCCCATTTTTGCCTCCGCGGTTGTCACGGATCCTCACATGGGCATTCCTCTGTCGCGTAGCGACAACCGAGTCCGGCGCCCTGCCGTTGCATGCGCCCATGTTTTGGCAACCAGCCCGGCCGCGCAGGCAGCTCTGGGAATCCTGGTGCCGGGGCTCGTGTGTCACTACGCGACACCCGGACGGTACGGTCGTTACCGTGGACTGAAGTCCACGACCAATCTCGGAGACCGCTCTGCGGTCAAAAGGCCAGGACGCCGTGTGGAATGCATCCACAAACCAGGTGGAGTACGCCGAGACGCCGAGCACAAACCCGAACCTCGCCGGCTACCAGGTGCGCCTCCGCCCCGGATCGACGTATGACGCGGACTCCTCCGGGGTGATCCCGAACATCCCGGCGGGCGAGGGCTCAGTTTTCCTCCGACGCGGGCCTGCCGGCCACAGGCCTGCCGAGCTCGGCCAAGGTGTACGTGGTCCTCACGACGGGAAATGAACACGGGAGCAATGCTGTGGCGGTGACGCGGCCTTAGCGGGAGGCGGGGGGAAATCCTCTGGCTCAATGCATCACCGGAACCAGGCTCGCCGCGGCGACGGCTGCCAGCGCCAGCCCTCACACCTGAACCCTGCCGAAAGCCAGCAGCGGAGCCTCCAGCCCGGGATGCCCCCGCAGGAAACGCCACTGCCGCCAGGCCTCCAGCCCGCACCACAGTCCGGCCAAACCGAGCAGCACCTGGAGCACCGACACTCCCGGAGGAATGGTGGTTTTGCCGAAGAGCACCCAACAGACAACGAAGAGGCAAATCAGGACGCGCTGGAGCTTCACGCCCCGCCCGGCATTGACCCGCGCGCCATACCCGGCCTCAACTGTATCAATCCCCTCCAGCCTGCCGCCCAGCCGCTCCAGCCACGAGGGACCTGCCGCCGCACGCCACGCGGCCCTCGCTTCAGCCATGACCTCACGCCGTTTTTTCCTCCTCGTCGCCCACGACGCCGGGATCTCGAAAACATCCACCACCATCCAGACCACGATGGCGGCGAGCACGAAGAAGCAGCAAATGGCGGGAAGGTACATTTTTTTCCTGGCAGGGCCCCCGGGTCCTACTGGCTGGTGGCGCGGAGCCGGATGAAGCGCGCCTCGAGGACGCCGGCTGGCGCGGTGAAGATGTGCTGGCTGCCGGTCCCGGTGTCGGGCAGGGGGTGCCAGTCCCCGTCCTGCAGGGTGGCGCTCCATTCCGCCCCGTAGATGATGCCGGTCACTCCGGCCGGCTGGGAGAAGCTGAGGCCGAGGCTGGTTCCATTTGCCTGCGGCCGGGGGAGCTGCGCGGAGGTGTTCTGGGTGGGGCTCAGGCCGAAGGCGTATTCCAGGATGTTGGGGATGCCGTCCTTGTCCGGATCGGCCAGGTCACCACTCGCCCCGCTGTTGGCGGTGGTTCCGAAATGCGTCTGCCGCCATCCGGCCATGGGGTCGACCACGTAGGTGACCAGGCCAAAGAACGCCCCGGCACTGGCCCCGCCGTTGGCATTGATGTCGGCCAGGAGGACCGTGTTCGTCCCTGCATGGAAGAACCCTGCGGTGCGGGTGGAGAAAAAGACATCCTGCCCCAGTTCGCTGCGGATGGTGCCGGCGGCGGGCGCTGGCTGGGCTGAATCAATGGCCGGGGTGAGCGCATTTCCATTCAGAAACGCCCTGCCGTAGTAGTCCATGGTGGCCCCGCAGGAGAGCTGGGCGCTGGCGAAATTCGACGGCAGGTCGAAGGTCATTTTGAAAAACCCGTTCTGCCCGTTTCCGCTGGGGATGCTGATCACCTGGGTGCCGGCGGGTGATCCGGTGGGAAGCTCGATGCTGGTCGTCCCGAAGGTCCCGACGAGGGCGGAAGAAAAGGTGAGGCTAGTGGTGTCTCCGGCGTTGAGTTTGGCCAGGGTGGCGGCGGAGGGAACGCCGGTGCCCAGAGCGGCGGCGCCCGTCATGCCATCACTCACGAGCGTGGTAGTCACGACACGGTCTCCGGTGGCCAGGCCGAGCTGCTCGAAAACCGGCAGCGGCACCGCGCCCGGGGCCTCCACACCACCAATGGCGAAAAGTTTGTCCCCTGCCGAGGCCACGGCCAGATCCGCACGTGCAAAAAAGACGTCCGGCCCCTGGGTCCACTGGTCGGTGGCGGGATTGTAGACCTCGAGCTTCGTGCCGTGATTGTAGCCTCCCACCAGATAAATCCTGCCCCCGAGCACCGCAGCCCCGTGGCCAAAAATGGTGCCGGTGCCGGGCGCCGAGGCCTTCCCGGTCCAGGTGTCCGTCGCCGGATCGTAGACCTCCAGCGTGCGGGCCGCGTCTCCGGCGACGGTGTAGAGCAGGCCATGGAGCACGGCCACGGCGGCTGTGCGCGGGTTGGGCATCGGCGTCCGGACGGTCCACGTGTCCGCAGCCGGATCGTAAACCTCCAGAGATTTTGTGAAGTCTGTGGAGGGTCCCGCCACATAGAATTTCCCATCGATGACGCCACCACCTGCGGAGCCGTGGGCGATGTTCATCGGATGCCTGGCCGACCACGTGTTTGTCACCGGGTCATAGACCTCCAGCACCGCACCGCCGGAGGTGCCGCCGGCGACGTACAGCCTGCCATCGATGGTCCCCACCGCTGCGCTGTGCCGCGCCGTGGGCATGGGGGCCAGGCTGCGCCACGTGCCCAGCAGCGGATCGTAAACCTCCAGCGCATTGCCCGCCCCGGTGGTGCCAAAGCCGCCCACCACGTAAAGGAGCCCGTTCATCACGGCGGCGCGGGCTCCGTTGCGTGCCGTGGGCATGAAGGGCTTCCGCGTCCACACCAGCACCGGAGCGCTGCCCGTGGTGAAGCTGCCCGATACCGCTGCCGGCAGGGGGTTTCCAGCCAGGTCCATAAAGCCGGCCTGCATTCCCGCAGGATTCAGCACCCAGCTGATGGTGGCACCGGCGGGGAAATCCGCCGGGTAGGTGCAGGTCAGGGTCAGCCCGTCTCCGCTCCAGGCCATGGAGAACTGGCCGGCGTCGACATTCGGGCTCCAGTCGATGGAGAACCCCTGCTGCATGGGCTCGCTGAAGGTGAACTCGACCGCCCTGTCCAACGCCACGCCTGTGGCACCATTCGACGGCTGGCTGGACACGAGCGAGGGTGCCGTGACATCGGGCGGCAGGACCACAAAATTTACCACCACACCCGCTCCGGAAACGACGGCCTCCTTGTTCTGGGGCTGGCCATACCCGCGGGCGGCGAGTTCGTCCCAGCTCGGCCCCACGTTCCACGTGCCGTTCGCCACTCCGGCGGAGTAGTGGCCGCTTACGTCCGTGACCGCAGAGCTGAAATAGTGAAATCCATTGATGGTGGAGTCCAGGTAGACGCTCAGAGCGGCGAGCGGGGCGCCCAGCGAATTCTCCACCACCCCGCTGATCGTCGAGGTCAGAGGCAGGACCTGGTAGACAATGCCGCTGATCGTCTGGTTGACCGCCAGGGTGTAGTCCAGGCCGGGGCCGACTACGTTGAAGGAAGCGGCACTCTCAGTCTCGGCCTGCAGGCTCCAGGTCCCGCTGGTCAGGCCGAGGTCAAAGGTCCCGCCCGCGCCAGTCGTGGCCGAGACATAGAGATTTGCCGTCTGGTTGTATGCCCCCATGCGCAGACCGGAGAGCGGCGTGCCATTTTTCGTGACCGTTCCGGTCAGGTGGGCGTTGGGAACCGCCAGGGTGAAGTCCTCCGTTTTATCGGAACCGGAGACGACCACCGTCCTGTCGGCCACGGGCCCGTAGCCTCGGGAGGCGAGATCGTCGCCGCTCAAGCTGACACGCCACGTGCCGTTGATCACGCCAAAGGCGTAATGACCAGTGGCGTCGGTGAGGATAAATTCATTGTAGTCCATACCGTCAATGGTGGCCTCTGCGTGAACTCCGAGGCCGGCCTCGGGCGTTCCCTGCGCGTTCTTCACCAGGCCTGCGATGGACGCAGTGGTGGACCTGACGCGAAAGGGAATGCCGCTGACGGTCTGGTTCGCCGCCACGGTGTACTCCAGGCGGGCCCCGATGACGTGGAATGTCGAGGCGCTGTCCGAGTCCGCCTCCAGGCTCCAGGTCCCGGCGGTGACGCCCAGGTCAAAAACGCCACCCGCTCCGGACGTTGTCTGCACATCCTGGCCCGCCGCATCGTTGCGGGCACGAACTTTGAGACCGGAGAGCGGAACGCCATCCTTCGTGACCACTCCCGCGAGGTGCGCGTTGACGGCGCTGAGGACAAACTCCACCCTGACCGCCTGGCCTGTGCCGGGCGTCACGTCAGACCCGTTGGGAAGCACGTAGCCCGCTGCTGCTGGATCGTCATTGTTGACGTTCACGTACCACGCCCCCGGCAGGACGCCCAGGAGGTAACCGCCCGCAGCGTCTGTGCGCGTCTCCACATACGATCCGTTTGCCGAGCCTGTGTTCGCGCTGATGAGGATGCCCGGAATGGGAAGGCCTGCCGGGTTTTTCACCGCTCCGTGGATCAAAGCCGTCACCCGGGGAACCGGGAGGTCGGCGCCAGTCGCCGCCCCGGCAATGGTACTGACCGCCAGATCCTCCTCTCCGCTTCGGGGGGGGCGCACGTAGCCAAGCCGAACGAGGGAGATTTCCGAAAGGTTCACGCTCCAGTTTCCCGCCGTGACCTGCGCCGTGTAGGTGCCATCCGCCCGCGTGCTCGCGATCACCACCTGGCCGGCCGTGGACCCGAGGAACAGCTGCACGCCACCCAGGCCGGCCCCAGTCGCGGAGTCCGCCACTTTGCCTGAAATGGTGGTGGTGGCAGGCACGGCGGAAATGTTTCTGGCCACCGAAGCGCCGGAACCCAGGGTGATCGTACCCCCGGCGCCAAAAGGTGCCACGATCCCGCCCTTGAGCGCAGACAGCTCATACGCTCCGGGCGGTGCATTGATGGAAAAAGCGCCCGCCGCGTCCGCCACCACTCCGGTCGTGTATTCGCCGTCCTTGTTGACGTCGGTCAGGATGACACTCGCATTGGCCACCGGGGAGGCTCCATTCAGCACAGTCCCGTGAATGGACTGCCCCGCAGCGGGCTGGGTCAGGGTCAGCGTGCGCGTGAAGGATGCGAACGCCGCTGTCGGGCTGGAAATCCGCACGATCTGCGCGCCCGCCAGCCGGCCCAGCTCCGGGCCTTCCCCCACCTTTAAGGCAAGGCTGATTTGCCCGTTCACCAGACTGTCCCCGTCGCCCAGCACCCCGGTGTTGCGCACGCCGCCAATGGAGGGCCACTGCCCGTCGGTGACGGTGAGGATTTCGGCCAGGAATTCACCGGCATCCACAGTGGCGTTGCCGTTGGCATCCACGATCCGCTCCACCGTCACTGCCCCGCTGTTGGGAAGGCCGGTCACGAGCAGCGTGAACGGGCTGGCGGAGTCCGTGGGCAGGGAGGCCGGCGTGAGGGTGGCAGTCACCGCACCGGAGGCTCCCACTGCTGACAGGCAAAAAAGAACAGCGGCAAACCACGCCGTGAAATGGCGTGCAAAAAGTGGACGGCCTGGCGCGGCGCGGTCAGGAGAGAGTGGCAATGGTTTCACGAGAAATGACGGTCGTAGGTTATGCGCCACCGCAACCGAAGACCTCCCCCACCCCACCAGTCAGGGAGCCGACCGGTTTGCAGGGCGTGGAATCTCGCGGAAGTCCCATCTGACGGGCATTGGGGCGCTTTCGCCCAGACTGCCGGGCAGCTGTAGAAATGTCGAGTTTCTTCGATCCACTGCATCCAATCCCCCACCAACGCAGTAGGAGGATCACCTACACCGGATCCCCGTCTGGCCGGAGGGACAGCCTGCGGGCGGGTCTACTCCAGCTTAATGGGCGCCAGCGGCGGAAGTTGCACCCGGCTGCGTTCCTTCTCGATGGCGCGGGCGGACGGGACGGGCTCGGCGCTGCGGACTTCCTTGCCGTCATCTGCGATGACGACGGGGGTGGCCTTCACGGCGTGAAGCACGGGCTTGAGCGCGTTGTAGGGATCGAAGTCGCCCAGCACGGTGGGGGCGGTGACGTAGACGACAGTGCCGCCGGAAGGGTCCGCTCCGGTGGCGACATCGGCCCCGCTGGAGATGGGCGCGGGGGCGGCGGTGAGCGGGGTCTCTGCGGCCTGGTCTTGCGGGGGTTTGGCGGAGTGGAGATCGCAGGTGGTGAAAACTTTGTAGCCCGGTTTCACCACTTCATCGTAGGTGGTGGGCACGTAGCGGTCACGCCCGGTTTCGGGGTCCTTCTGCACTTCGTAGCAGCCGTCGGTCGCGCGCAATCCGGAGCGGTAGCAGACGCGCACGACTTCGCTTTTCTCCGGCGCCAGGATCGGCTCCGCCGGGGCGATGCCGTCGGCCGCCTTGATGATGTCCGTCCACACGGGCAGGACGACGCGGCTGCTGACGGCCCCTTCGTAGATGGTCCCGGGCTTGTCAAAACCAGCCCACACACCGCAGGTGATGCGGTTCGTGTAGCCGACAAACCAGAGGTCCGAAAAACCGGAGTGCGTGCCGGTCTTTCCCGCTGCGGGCAGGTCCCCCAGGTCGTACTCTTTGCGTGCCAGTCCGCCGGGCCCCTCGTCCAGGGACTGCGCCAGGCAGCTGTGCACCTGCCACGCGGCATACTCGTCCGTTACCTTCACGTCGGGTTCCTTGGTATCCGGATGGGTGTAGATCATTTTCCCCTCGGGATCCTCGATGGAGGTGATGATCCACGTCTGCTTCGGACGCCAGCCGGCGTGGGCAAAGGCGGAATAGGCCAGGCACATTTCCTCCAGGCTCACCTCGTTGGCGCCGATGAGCATTTTCAGCTCGTCCTTCAGCGGCGAGCTGATGCCGGCCCGTTTGGCAAAGTCCCGCACCTTGTCAAAGCCGACCGCCTCGCCAAGCCGCAGGCTGGCACCGAGGCGGCTGTAGACGAGGGCTTTTCGCGCGGAGATGTCGCCCAGGTAGTTCGTCAGCGTGTCCTCGCTGCCCCATTCCCCCAGGATGCCGCTGATGGCGCCCAGGCCCACGCGCCGGTTGTCATAGTGGGTGTCCTTCACCCGGGTGCCGGGGTAGTTTCCGTTCTCAAACGCCGCCCCATACACAAATGGGAGGAAGGCGCTGCCCGCCGGCCGGTGCGCCTGGGTGGCAAAGTTGTACTGGTTCGTGTTGAAGTCACGCCCGCCCACGATGGCAAGCATCGCCCCCGTGCTGTTGTCCAGCACCAGCGCCGCGCCCTGCAAAAAGTCAGGCTTGGCCGCCTTCGGGTCGGCTCCGTTCCGCGTGGCCGTCATGTAGGCGCTGAGCGTGGTCTTTTTGTAGGCGGGATTCTTTTCCGCCCTGGCCAGGTTCTCCTTCAGGCTTTTTTCCGTCGCCTTCTGCAGCTCCATGTCCACGGTGGTGTGGATCTTGAACCCGCCGACGGCCGCGCTCTTGATGCCCTGGTCATTCAGGATGTCTTTCAGCTGCCGCAGCACCTCCACCTGCACAAAGCCGGTGTTCTTCGTGGCATCGCTCGGGGCCAGAACAAGCGGCTCCGCTTTCAGCCGTTCGCAGTCGTCCGGGGTGATGTAGTTCTCCTCGCGCATCCGGTTCAGCACGTGGTTCCGCTGCTTGCGCGAGTTTTCGGGAAACTTGATCGGGTCCAAGTAGTAGGGGCTTTTGATCAGGCCGGTGATGACGGCGGACTCGCTCACGGTCAATTCTTTCGCCGGTTTGCCAAAGTACCCGATCGCCGCGGCATTCACGCCGTAGCTGCTGTTGCCGAAGAAGATGCGGTTCAGGTAAAAATCCAGGATCTGCTGCTTGGTGAAGTTCTTTTCGATCCGCCGCGCCAGAAAGGCCTCCGTCAGCTTCCGGTTCAGGCCCTTGTCCTTCGGGTCGAGGAAGCACTGCCGGGCCAGCTGCTGGGTGATGGTGCTCGCCCCCTGGGTGGCCTTGCCCCGCTTGATGACATTCAGCACCGCCCGCCCGATGCCGATGTAGTCCAGCCCGCTGTGCTCGTCGAACCGGCTGTCCTCCTCCGCCTTGAGCGCCTGGATGAAATGCAGCGGCACCTCCCCCACGGACACGGGCCTCCGGTTTTCCACGTAGATGCTGCCTATCTCGGCCCCGTTGCGGTCGTAGATGAGGCTGCTCTCTTCCAGCAGGCTCAGCTGGTCCAGGTCGTACGTGTCCGCGATGGCGCCGTAGTGGCTGCACATCCAGAGAAACGCCGCCCCGCCCGCGAGGCCGCCGACGAGGGTGAGCACCAGCAGCGTCTTCACCCACCAGCGGGCAAAGAGGCGCGGCTTGCGCTTCCGGTTTCCGGCGGGGATGCTTCCTGGCTTGATGAGGTCACCGATCATGAAAAATAGTGGGGGCGGGGGAGATGGAGGCGTCTAAATTACCCGTCTTTTGCGCCATGGCAATGGACCAACTCAACGACCCGCCCGCCGCCGTCCCGCCCCTCGTCCGGCTGGTGCGCGACGCCATCCTGCGGGACGGCCCGCTTCCCTTTTCCCGCTTCATGGAGCTGGCGCTCTACCACCCGCAGCACGGCTACTACAGCCGGCCGCCGGGCCAGGTGGGGCGCGGGGGGGACTTTTTCACCAGCGTGTCCGTCGGCGCCTGCTTCGGCCAGCTCGTGGCGGACCACTGCCTGGCCGTCTGGCGGGAAATGGGAAAGCCGGATCCCTTTTACCTCGTCGAGCAGGGTGCCCACGACGGCCGGCTGGCGGCGGATGTGCTGGCGCGACTGGATGAGGTGGAGCCAGGCGGCCCGTTCCGCTGCCACCTCGTCGAGCCCCGTCCCGCCCTGCGCACCGCCCAGGCTGCCACTCTGGAAAAATGGCTGCCCCGCGTCTCATGGTCGGATGAACCTCCCACCTCTCCCTTGCCCGCCGGCCTTTTCT
Organism: bacterium; assembly: GCA_031411255.1. Taxonomy (GTDB): domain Bacteria; phylum Verrucomicrobiota; class Verrucomicrobiia; order Verrucomicrobiales; family V1-33; genus JANOAS01. Next base: position 2,543 of record JANOAS010000248.1, on the reverse strand, counting down.
TCGCCAATGAACTGCTGGACGCCTTCCCCGTGCTCCGCGCCCGTTTCTCCGGCACCGCCTGGCAGGAACTCCACGTCGGCCTCACCCCGGAGGGCGCCTTTGCGGACGCGCCGCTGGATTTCTCTGATCCGGAGGCCGCCGCGCACTTCGCCGCCCTCGGCACCGACTACCCGGCGGGCTATACCACGGAGTTCTGCCCCGCTCTGCGCCCGTGGTTTCAGGCCGCAGCCCAGTGCCTGGCGCGGGGCGAGTGGCTCCTCTTTGACTACGGTCGCCCCGCCGCCGACTACTACGCCCCCCACCGGACCGGCGGCACCCTGCGCGGCTACCGCCGCCACCAGCGGCAGGATGACCCCTTTCTCCACCCCGGGGAGACTGACCTCACGGCGGATGTGGATTTCACCCGCGCTACCGCCTGCGCCGCCGCTGCCGGCCTGCAGCCCGCCGGCCTCACCTCCCAGGAGGCCTTCCTCATCCGCGCCGCCACCCCGCGCCTCCAGGCCATGGAGGCCGCCGGCCCCGCCCCCGGCGACGCGGCCTGGCTCAGGCAGTTCCAGACCCTCACCCACCCCGCCCACCTTGGCCGCTCCTTCCACGCGCTGCGGTTCCGGAAATAACCCTGAAAACGGCGGGAATTGGACAGGAGGGAACGGAGACAACGGAGAAAGAACTTGTTGTGCCCATCCCATCAGTCGCCTGCACGGTCAGGTGGCCGGACTCTGATGCCCGCGCCTTAACTGCTGGCACTCCGTCTTCTCCGTCTCCTCCTGTTCCAAACCATTCCGGCATTTGGCACCATGCCCTCCCGGCGCAAAAACGGTTTCCGGGTTGAAATCCCCACCGCCTTGTCCCACTGGTGAAGGGACCGATGCCTGCCACGAAATGGAACCTGCGACCCGTCCCTGATGATGCCCTGGCCGCGGTCCTCCGCTGCCAGGGAGCCTGTGAGCTGCCGCCTCTCGTCCAGCGCCTCCTCGCCCTGCGCGGCCTCGGCCAGGAGGAGGAAATCGAAAGCTACCTCCGCCCCAGTTTCCAGCTCCTGAGTGATCCGTTTCTCCTCCCGGACATGCGCGCCGCAGTCGACCGCATTCTCCAGGCTGCGGACAAAAAAGAGACCGTCGTCCTCTACGGAGATTACGACGTGGACGGCGTCACCTCCCTGACCATCCTGAAGCTCGTCCTGCGTGCCTTTGGCCTGGATGTCAAAACCTTCCTCCCCCACCGCATGGACGAGGGCTACGGCCTGAGCGAGGAGGGCCTGCGCCGCTGCCTGAGCGAGTGCCAGCCCAACCTCGTCCTCGCCGTGGACTGCGGCACCTCCTCGCGCAAGGAAATCGCCTGGCTCAAGGAGCAGGGGATCGACGCCATCGTCCTCGACCACCACTCCAGCGCACCGGAGACCATCCCGCTGGACACCCCGGTGGTGAACCCGAAACGGGGTGATGCCTTTCACTACCTGTGCAGCGCCGGCATGGCCTTCAAGCTCGGGCACGCCCTCATGAAGGCGCGCCGCGTGGATTTTGACCTCCGCAGCATCCTCGACCTCGTCGCCGTCGGCACCGTGGCGGACGTCGTCCCGCTCGTGGATGAAAACCGCCTCTTTGTCCGCAAAGGCCTCCAGTTTCTCGCCCGGACGAAGCACCTCGGCCTTCAGGCGCTCAAGAAAGCCGCCGCCGTCAACGGCTCCCCCACCTCGGCCGACATTGGCTTCCGCCTTGGCCCCAGGCTCAACGCCGCCGGCCGGCTCGACACCGCCCAGGCCGCCCTGGACCTCCTCCTTTGCGAAAACCAGAGCCAAGCCGCCGCCATCTCCGAAGAGCTGGACGGCCACAACCGGGACCGCCAGACCATGCAGCGGCGCATTGAGGGTGAGGCCGAAGCCATGCTCCACGGCCAGTTTCAGGCGGACCGGGACTGCTCCATCGTCCTCGCCTCGGACACCTGGCATCCCGGCGTCGTCGGCATCGTCGCCTCCAAGGTGTGCCGCCGCCACCACCGGCCCACCATCATCATCGCCTTTGACGAGGACGGCGTGGGCAAGGGCAGCGGCCGCAGCGTCGAGGGCATCTCCCTCGTCCAGGCGCTCGATGACTGCCGTGATCTCCTCCTCAAGGGTGGTGGCCACGACATGGCCGCCGGACTCACCCTTCGCCGGGAAAATCTGGACGCCTTCCGACTCAGGTTTGCCGAAAGCGTCCGCCGCCACGCGCCCGAGGGCTCGCTCATCCCGAAACTCCACCTGGATGCCGAAGTCGGCCTCGACGAGCTGGACTTCGACCTCCTCACCGCCTACGAGCTGCTCGAACCCTTCGGCACCGGAAATTCCCAGCCCCTCCTCCTCGCCCGCGGCGTCACCCCCGCCGTCCCCGTCCGCCTGCTCAAGGAAAAGCACCGCCGCTTCGTCCTCAGCCAGAACGGCACCCAGATCCCCGCCATGTGGTTCGACAGCTCCTCCCGCGATCTCCCCCCTCCGCCTTGGGACGTCGCCTTCACCGTCCAGCGCGGCGAATTCCGCGGCGAGGAACAGCTCGACGTCACCATCA
>JANOAS010000247.1:0-5354 GCA_031411255.1 bacterium | reverse complement strand
GAGGGCCGGCGGAAATTAGCCGGTGGCGCGAGCCACCGGTTCAACATCACACAAATGGCAAGCCCCGGCAGGGGCGTCGGAACCGGACGCGGCCGGCTCCCCCATCATCATCCCTGCACCAGACTCTGACGGCACCCCCACCACACCTCCACTCCCTGCACATCCCTCCCTCAGGCCCGGAGGGCCGGCGGAAATTAGCCGGTGGCGCGAGCCACCGGTTCAACATCACACAAATGGCAAGCCCCGGCAGGGGCGTCGGAACCGGACGCGGCCGGCTCCCCCTCGTCCCTGCACCAGCCTCTGACGGTCACCCCACCATCCTACCACCCCGCGCCTCGGTGATCCCATCACCACAAATACCGGTCGTCATACTCCACCCCGCCACGCCGGAGAAAATCCACGTATTCCTCCTGATACGACCTCGTCCGGTGATGCGCCTCCTGGCCCAGCACATAGTCCCGCACAACCGGACACTGCGGCGCTCCCACGGTGAACGCCCCATAGCCCTCCTGCCACGAAAACAACTTCACTCCCACCTCCTCATGAACCCAGCGCGATGACACACTCTTGATTTCCCGCATCACATCCGCGAGCCGGTGCATGGCCCCGAGCCCGATGAGCAAGTGAACGTGATCGCCAACTCCCCCAACCGCCTGAGGTACGCCATCCAGCTGCCGGACCACCCCGCCGAGGAATCCATGCAGACGGTCCCGCCACTGCGGTGCAATCAGCGGGACTCGGTCTTTTGTACTGAACACAAGGTGGTAGTGCAGGGAAAGATGGGTGGATGGCATCCTGCAACCTCGCCTGACAGCCCCCCGGACGCACCCACTTTTTGTCTCACGCAGCCCGGTTCTGAGCCCCCCACCCGCCCCCTTGCGTTCCCCGGTTTCCTCCCGCATCCTCGCTAACACCTGACTGGTCCACTCCACCCACTGCCCTCCCATGAAAATATCCCGCCTCCTCCCTGCCGCCACCGCACTCCTCTGGTGCGCCACGCCTGCCGCACTCACCGCCGGCATCCGGACCGGTTTTGCCGAGCGCGACATCACACCCGCCGTCGGCATGGAGGTGCCCGGCGGCTACGGCAAGGCCTTTTCCACCCGCATCCACGACCCGTGCAAGGTGCGGGCCGCCGTCTTTGACGATGGCACGCAGGAGACCGCCCTCGTCGGCGTGGACATCCTCTTTGTCACCCGGGCCATCGTCCTGGAGACCCGGGCGGAAATCCAGAAACGCTGCGGGCTGAAGGCGGAGAACGTCCTCATTGGCGCCTCCCACTCCCACTCCTCCGGCCCCATCGGCATGGGCGAGCCCGGGGATTTTGACGATGCCTCCCCCCTCGTGAAGGACCTCGTCACCAGCAAATCCATCGTTTCAAATCCCGGCTACATCGCCTTGCTCAAGCGCCAGATCATCGACGCCGTCGTCGCCGCCCACGAGGCGCGGGGCACCGGCACCGTCGCCTTCGGCAGCGGGCGCGAGGACACCGTGGCCTTCAACCGCCGCATCCGCATGAAGAGCGGCCTCGCCGCCTCCCACCCTGGCAAGGGAAACCCGGACAACGTCGCCTTCGCCGGCCCCACGGATCCCGAGGTCGGCGTCATCGGCGCGTGGAATCCCGAGGGCAAACTCACCGGCTGCGTCGTCAATTTTTCCTGCCACGCCACCGCCAACGGCCCGTGGGTCTCGGCCAACTGGATCCACTACATGGAGCGCGCCATCCGCGGCTACTACCCGGACGCCACCGTCGTCTTCCTCCAGGGGGCCTGCGGCGACGTCACCCAGGTGAACAACCTCGACCCTCATGAAAACCCCGGCGCCGACGACTGGTCCCAGCTTGTCGGCGGGCGCGTCGGCGCGGAGGCCGTGAAGGTCCTGCTCGGCCTTTCCCAGACCCGCACCAGCGAGGTCCCCGTCCAGGTCCGGTCAAAAGTCTGGTCCATGCCCCGCCGCGCCCCCGCCCCGGACCGGGTGAAGGCCGCCCTCGAACTCGTCCAGAAAGACGAAGACACCGCCGGCCCCGACTGGGTCTGGGCCAAGGAAACCGTCGTCCTCGACGCCCTCATGGCCCGGCGCCCCGTCGTCGAGATCGAGACCCAGGCCATCCAGATCGGCCCCGTCCTCTGCCTCACCTGCCCCGCCGAGTACTTCTGCCAGTACGGCCTCGACTGGAAAAAAGGCAGCGGCTTCCCCATGACCTTCCCCGTCGAGCTGGCCAACGGCTGCACCGGCTACGTCCCCACCCTCGACGCCTTCGATCCCAAAACAGGCGGCGGCTACGAGACCCGCCTCACCGCCTACAGCAACCTCGACATCACCGCCGGCGACCGCATGCGCGACACCGCCCTCGACCTCGCCCGCCAGTTCACCCCCTTCCCCCTGCCCCAGCGCCCCGCCGCCCCGCCCTTCAAGGGCACCGGCTGGCCCTACGGAAACCAGCCACCGCAGCGGGAATAGGGGTTTAGAAGATTGGAAGATTAGAAGATTAGATGGTTAGAAAGCTGGAGAGTTGGCGGTGATGGGGAAGTAACAAAAGGAAGGCCCCCGGCTCCCCCACGTCTCCCCATGGGCGCGCCCCAAGAAAGTGGTCCGCATAGTCCTCTATGCGGCTCGCGCCCCAAGCCGGCGCCCCAAGCCAACACGCCCCAAGAAAGTGGTCCGCATAGTCCCCTATGCGGCTCGCGCCCCAAGCCGGCGCAGAACAGGACACGCACTCATTGCACGCACCGCACAGAGGACTATGCGGACCACTTTCTTGGTGCCAACAACTCCGCCTACCCGTCGAACTCCACCCCGCCCCCGTCCCCGGTCATGCCCGGCATCGAAAAGCGCTTCCGCGCCTTTGTCGATTTCCTGCGCACCCGCCCGAACTGGAGCGAGGCCGCCGCCGAGACCCTCGGCGTGAATGGACCCCAGGTCACCCGCCCGGACCCCGCCACCCTCCAGCCCGTGCTCACCCTCGCCCTCTCCGGCGGCCGGGTCGAGGTCGGCTGGAAATGGGGCCCCGCCCGCGGCGTCGTCAAGGCCCTGCGCATCGAGGTCGACCGCGGCAACGGCTGGGAATTCCTCACCATCGACACCCAGCCCGACTACGTGGACACCCACCCCCTGCCCGCCACTGCCCAAAAGTGGAAATACCGCGCCATCTGGGTCATCGACCAAACCCTCGTTGGCCAGTGGAGCGCCGTGGTTGACCTCGCCGTCAGCGCATGACGCGCCCCTCTGTTCCCCGCCCCCGCGCTGATCAAAAAAACAAACCCATTCCCCACCCGCGACCCGGCCGCCCGTCACCATGGGCGACCGGGTCGTTTCGGTTGCGGGGGGAAGAAGGCGGCGCCCCGCGAAAGTGGTGCGGGTTTTGGCTCCGCCTAACCCGCATCGCCACCCCGGGCGCGCGCGCGCAGCCCGCGCCCCCAGCGCCTTTCGTCTAACGCTCTAAATTCTCTAATCATCTACCCCTCTTCCCCCCCTCCGCCTCCGGGCCTCACCGGTAAACTGTGCAGTTCGCCAATTGCGGCGGCAGCGGTTTTCCCTCCAGCCCGGTGCAGCCGTCGAGGCAAAGCGTGGTGAGGGAGGCGGGCAATTGATCCACCGTGCGTAGGCCGGTGCAGCCACCGAGGAAAAGTAGAGTCAGCGAAGCTGGCAGCTGACCTAGCGAGTTCAGGCCTTTGCAATTGTTAAGGTTAAGCTCAGTGAGGAAGGCTGGCAAGTGGTCGACCGCGCTCAGGCCAGCGCATCCAGCGAGGGACAGCCTGGTAACCGACGCGGGTAGGCCATCCACCGCGCTCAAGCCGGTACAGCCTTCTAGCGAAAGTGTGTCCAAGGAGGGGGGCAGACGATCCACCGTGGTCAGTCTGGTGCAGCCGGTGAGGAAAAGCGCGGTGAGCGAGACGGGCAGGCGGTCCACCGCGCTCAGGCCGGTACAGCCCCTGAGGTAAAGCGCGGTTAGCGAGTCGGGCAGATCGTTCACTGTGCTCAGCGTGGTGCAGCCTCCAAGGAGAAGCGCAGTCAGCGAGTCGGGCAGCTGGTCTACCGCTTTCAAGCCGGTAGAGTCGGCGAGGTCCAGACAAGTTTTGTTCGGATAGCGGGCTGCGGCGGCGCGGAGGGCAGCCAAGCTTTCTTCCTCCCCGGCAGGATGGGAAAGAAGAAGGGGGGCAGGATGCCAGCCTCTTGCTAAAAACTGCGGATACGGCCAGCACAGGTGAGCCTCCCAAAGCCGCTGAAGCCAGACCCGGCGGGTCACGGCAGGAACCTTCAGGTGCTGGTCCCGCGCCAGTTTCAGCGCAAGGGCGGCGGCGGGCAGGGGGAGCAGGGGCTGAGTGGTTTCGTCGTCCTCCGCCGGGGCGGGGACAGGGACGGCGGAGTGCAGGGCCGGGAAGAGCTGGCGGAGGAGGCGGCGACAGAGGTCGGGTTTTCCGCCACCCCGGAGTTCGGCGAGGAAAAAGAGTGTCTCCGACCAGGCCGGTTGGCCTGCCCATTCCGCCAAACTGGCGGGAGTCACCTCCAGAGGCCCCGATGGGTGATCCCGCTCCCAGGCAACGGGGTCGTGGACGCCGTCAGCCTCCTCCAGCTGCTTGTTGTCAATGTCCTCCAGCTTTTGCAGCACATAACAGGCGGCGAAGAACTCGAGGAAGGACAGATGGGTGAAGCCGTAAAGGGTGTCGCCCTCAGTGTCCTGCCCGCGCGGGAGCAAGAGTCCGGACCGGCGGGCGATGTGGCCGAGGAACTCGCACACGAGGGACGCTGGGTCCCCATTCGGCACCAGACGCCTGACCTCCGGCACCAGCAGCGCGGCCACCTCCGCCTGGCTGATCACGAGGTGACCGTCTCCTGGTTGCTTGTTTTGCTCCTCGTCTTCCTCTTCTGCTCCAGCGTCAGCACGCCTGGCCTGCATGGCAGCAGCGAGGAGAGGGAGAAGCTGGTGGCTCGTCTCCGGTGGGAAAGGGGCGACGTGGCCGTGGGCGGGGGAAAGATGGTAGGCGCGGTCGATGCCGTCCAGGTAGGCGCGGGCGATCTCTTGGTAGAGGACGGCGCGGCCATCGGGCAGGGGCTTGCCACTGCGCTTGAGGATGGCCATGTAGCACAGGAGATTTGGCACCCGCGCGATGACCCGGATGCCTTCGTGTCCATGGGCGCGGACTTCATGGATGAGGCCTGGCGTGCTGTCCTTAGCATTGCGTTCTCGGAACCAGTTTCGAGTGAAGTCTTCCTGACGGCTCTTCAACCAATTCCGTGGGATTTTGTGGAGGGTTTGAGTTCAAGCCCGCCGCAGTAGAAGAGAATCCTGGCTCGATAGCTGGCGAAGGAGCGGAACCCCCTGGCCGCCGCTTTGAGCTGTTGAACCACGCTGT
>JANOAS010000246.1:0-47202 GCA_031411255.1 bacterium | reverse complement strand
ATTTCACCTCCTCCACTGACACTCCCGGCGGCTCGCCCCAGCGCGGGGACTGGCAGGGCGTCTCGCTCATTTCCCCCACCGCCACCACCCGCCTGGCCAACCTCTGGGTCCGCTATGGGAAGGGAGTGACCTTGAACGGCGGCACGGCCACCGTCGGTCCGCTCTTCGCTGTCTGGAATGAGGGCGCCGGGCTCCACACGCTCGGTGCCGCCTCTCTCACCCTGAGCGGTGCGTATTTCTCGCTCAATGACACCGGCATCCTCGCCGAGGGCGCCTCCACCGTCACCGCCACCCAGTCCGTGCTGAAAAACAACGCCGCCAAAGACGCCCAGCAGGCTGGCACCGCCACGCTGAACCTCGCCAGCAACTGGTGGGGCACCACAGACACCGTGGAGATCAATGCCGCCGTCAGCGGCACCGTTGGACGCGCCACCCCGCTGGCCGGGGAGCCGGTGCTCACCTCCGGGTTCGCCACCTTCGGCGGCATCACCTCCACCGGCGCGCGGAACCTCTCCGTCATGCTCGCCTCGGCCAATGCCTTCGCGTATCGCATGAGTGAAAACTCCCTCTTCCCCGGCGTGCCATGGCAGGACATCTTCGCCCCGGGCGTGGCCGACCTCTACAGCCCGCGTCCCTTCCAGAAAAACTTCATGCTTTCCGCCGGGGGCGGGGCGAAGACGGTCTACCTCCAGTTCCAGAGCGTCACCGGCCAGGTCAGCGCGCCGCTTTCCCTTGGAGTCACCCTCATCACGGACGGCCCGACCATTCAGGCATTCAGCCTGACCGACGGTCAGACGATCAACCGTCCGCTCCAGGTCACTGGCAGTGCCACCGCGCCGCTCGGCCTCCAGTGGGTGCGCTTCTACGCGGACGACACCCTCGTGGCCAGTTCCAACAACGGCTCGCTGAATTTCCGCTGGGACATGCGCTCCCTGCCCGCGGCCATCTACCGCGCCCGGCTCGTCGCCCGCGACACTGCGGGAAATGAAGCCAGCCGCGAGGTCAACGTCACCCTCTTCCCGACCGCGCCACCGCCTCCCGTCATTACCGGTCCGGTCACCGGCACCACCGTGGCCGCCACTCCCACCATCGTCAACGGCACCGCCGAGCCAGGCGTCAGCCTGACCGTCACCCGCAACGGGTTCGGGCAAGGGGTCGCCACCGCCGGGGTGGACGGCACCTTCTCCTTCAGCGGCGTCAGCCTCGTCGAGGGCACAAACACCCTCGTCGTCAGCGCTGGGGACACCATCGGCTCCGCCTCCTCCACGCCATCCGTCGTCACGCTGGACTCCGGCCCTCCCGCAGCCCCCGTGCTCGACAGCCCGCCGGTTTACGATCCCTTCCACGGCCTCATCGTCAGCTGGCACTACGCCGCCAGCGGCGAGCGCGCTTCCAAGTTCCGCCTCTTCTGGCACACCGCCTCATTCACCAGCGCCGCCCAGGCCAGCGGCCAGAGCGCCCTGCTCACGGACAGCACTTACACACTCACCACCGCGCCGGACGGCCCGCTCTACCTGGCCGTCGTCGGCTACGATGCCGCAGGAAATGCCAGCCCCATCTCAAACGTCATCGCCTTCCAGCTCGACCGCGCGGCCCCTGTCTTCACCATCGCCTATGGCTCGTCGCTGCCCGCCGGCCCGGGAAATCTGGATCTCATCCTCACCGCAAATGAGCCACTCGCCGCCACGCCGAACCTCACCATCACGCCGTTCGGCACCTCCACGCCAATCAGCGTCCCGCTCACCAAGACCACCGGCTCCACCTACACCGCCACCTACGCGGTGAACAGCCTCACGGCCAAAACCGGCGCAGCCACCGTCCGCGTGTCCGGCCAGGATTTGACCGGAAACGTCTTCACCGGAGCCCCCGCCGGACCGGCCCTCGTCTTTGACATCACTAAGCCCACCGGTGCCCTCGTTTTCGACAAGACCGCGCCCATCAAGACCGTCAGCGCCGCCGACCCCGCCGTCGCGGCAGACGTCCTGCTTTCGTTCAACCTCACCCTCACCGAGGCCGCCCGCCCCGGCACGGTCCCCGTCCTGCGTTTCTCCCCGCCCATCGGCGCGGAGATCACCCCGCTCCTCACCGGCGGCGGCACTTCGTGGAACGGCTCCATCCTTCTCACTTCCGCCATGGGCAAGGGACTCGGCCAATTCACCATGACTGCGGAGGACGCCCGGGGCAATGTCGGCACCACCGTCACCCCGGCTTCCCTGGAAATTTACAACACCCAGGACCCGTCCGCCCCCGGCATCCCTGTTGGACTCTCCGCCACCACCCTGCCTGGCGGAAACATCAAGATCCGCTGGGACGCCGTGGACACCGCCCAGTCCTACCGCATCTACCGCGAGCCGGGAAATACCGGAGTCACCCCCACCGTCCTCGTCGCCAGTGACGTCGCCACCACCGAGTGGACCGACACCACCGTCCCGTCCGACGGCATCTACCGCTACGCCATCCGCGCCTTCCGCGTCAGCATCGAGGGCCTGCCCAGCGGCACGCTCAATGCCCTGAGCGATCGAACCCCGCCGAACGCCCCCGGGGCCTTCACCGCCATCTTTGGCACCTCCGGCGTCGTCATCAACTGGGCCGCCCCCGCCACCGGACAGACCCCGCACCACTACATCGTCTACCGCAATGGCGTCTCCATCCGCCAGGTGAACACACCCCAGCAGGTCATCGACTACCCGCCGCGCGGCTCGTTCAACTACGAGGTCGCCGCCAGCGACACCTACGGAAACGAGTCGCGCACCGCCCCCATCCCGCTTGAGTTCCTTGTCGATCCGGTCAACCACGTCATCGCCGAGGTCCGCACCGGACAGCCCGTCACCCTCAGCTGGCAGTTCTCGGACTCCGTCGGCACCGGATTCAATGTCTACCGCAATGGCGTCAAACAAAACGGCGCCGCCATTCCGCTCGCCACTCCGTATTTCCACGATCTGCTCCCCCTGCCGCCGGACGAGCCGGTCGACTTCCGCGTCGTCGCCATCAAGGCCGGCGGTCTCGAAGGCGTGCCCCGCACCATCCGCGTCCTCCCCGTTATCTGGAGCATGGCACTCAATGCCAACAGCGCCGGGACCACCCACGGCTCGGTCCACCGTTACTTCGACGACTACCAGATCACCATTCAAAACACCGCCGCAGCGAACCCGCTCTCGCTTCAGGGTGTCGACGTGAACCGCGCCCTTTCCGGCGGCGCCACCACCCACTTTGTCCACCAGCAGGCGCTCACCATCGCCCCCGGCGCAACCAGCATCACGGACATCGCCGTCCCCGGCCCCACCGTCGTCGGTGAAACCCAGAACCTGGAACTCGCCCTGCTCACCACGCCTGACGAGGCCGGTAGCATCGTTCAGTACGTCCGCTCCGGTTCCCTGCCCGGAGCCACGGCCCCCGGCGTCATGGCCGACATCCGCCTGATTTCCACCCCGGTGGCGGGCGGTCTTGCAAATGTGAAGGTGAAGCTCTTCAACAAGGGCTGGACCAACGCCGAGTTCATCCTCGGCCGGAACAGCGGCCAGGCTGCGGGCGACCTCTCCGTGAGCGTTCTCGATGGCAACGATATCGAAGTCAGCCGCATCGACTGCAAGGGCATCGGCACTCCCGGCCTCATCATTTACCCGAACGGCGAAGGCCGCGTCATGCTGGAGCCCGGCCAGTCGGTCGATGTGCCGGTCGATGGCATCCTCGTCCCCGCCGCCCTCGCCGAGTCCGGCCAGGCGAAGTTCAGCGCCGTCCTCAGCAAAATCTACAACGCCCCCGGCACCCCGAACCAGCGCATCAGCGGACCGCTGGAGGGCCAGCTCACCAGCACCATCGCCCTCACGCCCTACTTCGGCAGCGTGACCACCCCGCAGGACACCTACACGGGGAACACGCCCATCGTCATCAGCGGCACCGCCACGAACCGCTCCTCCAACAACGCGGAGCCGAACGCCAAAATGAAGATCGGCTTCTCCGCACGCGGTGCCGTCTGGTTCAAGGACATTACCGCCGATGCGTCCGGGAATTTTAGTTACAGCTACACCCCGCTTGCTGGTTTCGCCGGGGAACTCACCATCTGGGCCGCCCACCCGGATGTCTTCGACGTCCTCGCCCAAAAGACGATCCGCATTTACCGCCTCTACGTCACCCCGCAGCTGGCTGAGATCCGCATGTCGAAAAACGACCACCTGGACTTCACCCTCGCGCTCATTAATCCGGGCGATCTGCCCCTCACCGGCATGACCATTTCCACCCGCGCCTACGTCGTGGATGCCACCGCCGGCACGGAGACGCCGGTGCCTGAAATCACCGCCAACTGGAAGGCCGGCACCGGCAACGGACCCGCCGGTGTGAAGGCTCTCGGTCGTACAGACGTCGAGTTGCGCCTCGCCGCCACCGCCGCCGCTCCGGACCACGCCCAGGTCGAAATCACCCTCGGCTCGGCAGAGGGGGCCAGTGTCATCTTCAAGGCCAGCCTCGACCTGCTCCCCGCCGTGCCCATCCTTTCCATGACCTCGCCCGGCGTCGGCTACGTCGATGTCCCGGCCAACCGGGGCGAGATCACCAGCCGCCAAGTCACCATCAAAAACCTCGGCACCCGTGCGCTTGAGGGCGTGGAACTCATCCCGCCCCAGCTCGTCCCGTGGATGCAGGTGAACCTCCCGCTTGACGCCTCCGGCCGCGCCCTGCTGCCCGACCTCCAGGTCGGTGACAGCTTCAGCTTCACGGTCGCCTTTGTCCCGCCACAAGGCACCCCGCTGGCCTACTACAGTGATAAAATCAAGATCAAGGGCACCAACGCAGCCGCAGGGTTTGACTTCAATGTCTACTCCCTCGTCACCTCATCGCTCGTGGGCGATCTCTCCTTCAAGGTGACAAACACCTACGGACAGGACGTGCCCAACGCCAGCATTCGCCTGCGGAACTTGACCACCGCCGCCGAACCCACCCCTGCCCTGACCTCCCTGACCGGGAGTGCCGCATTTACCGGCCTCAGCGAGGGCCGCTGGTCCTGGCAGGTGACTGCCGCGGGACACAAATCTGCAGCTGGAACCATCGAGGTGGTGGCCGGGCAGAGCACTGCCATCCCGGTGGAGCTGGACCGCTCGCTGGTCACCGTCACCTTCCAGGTCAAGCCCGTGCCCTTCACCGACCGCTACGAGATTGTCCTTGAGCAGACCTTTGAAACCTTCGTCCCCGCCCCGGTCATGGTCTTCACCCCGCCCAAGTATGACTTTGGCAATGTTCAGCCGGGCTTTGAAACCACGGTCATTTACCAGTTGAAAAACTACGGCCTGATCAAGGTGCGGGACATTTCACTGAAAGGCCACTACCAGGGGGCGCTGACGATGGAGCCCCTGATCCACTATTTGCCTGAACTCGGAGCCCAGGAGTCCGTGGACATTCCCACACGGATCCGCCTGGGCAGCGTCCCCGCAGCGGAAGCCGGCGGTGGCGGCGATCTCACCGGGGAAAACAACTTCACTCCACCCTTCTCAGACACGAGCGGCTTTGGTGGCGTGGCTCCGACCATTGGCAATGCCATCACCAGCCAGTGCGACACACCCAGCATGAAGGATTTCCTCAACGGCATCGCCGCCATCGCCAACATGGGCGCCAAAGGTTGCGCCCAGAGCCAGAACACTGGCACCTTGAAGACGCTCCTCGCCATCGGCTTTGCTGTTGCCGCAGGCTGGGAGGTCGGCACCAGCGGCATTGGCGGATTCGAGAAGTTTTTTGAAAAAGCCGCCATTAACCTTGTCGGGCAGATCGGAACGGCTCTCGGCCAGTGCGCCTCGGCCAAATGGGGTTCCCTCAACAGCGGGGGCGGCGGCGGTGGTGGTGGAGGCGGCGGCGGAAACGGCGCGGCCGCCTTCGACGGCGGCGGCAATGGCTGCTTCATGCCGGGCACTTCCGTTCTCATGGCCGATGGCTCCATAAAACCCATCGAAACCCTGAGACCCGGCGACGTCGTCAAGTGCGGCTCGGACCCGCGCGACACCGCCGCCATCGCCCAGTCCTTCACCATCACTTCCGGCGAAGTCCTTGAACTCACCACCGAGCCCTTCGCCGGAGGCACCGCCACCAGCCTGCAAATCACCGGCGAACACCGCGTCTGGAAGGACGGCAAAGGCTGGATCGCCGCACGCGAGCTGAAACCCGGAGACTGGCTCTACCGGCCGGACGACACCCTCGCCGTCGTCCGGAGCCTCGTTCCCGTGCCCGGCACGCACACCGTCCACACCTTCCAGCTCAAGGGCAACAGCGCCTTCTACGCCGGAGGAATTCTCGTCCAGGACCTCTGCGGAGGCCAATGGATGGAGGAGAAACAGCGCACCGAACTCAAACCTCTGGAGAAATGAGCGCCCCCGCATCCACACCCGGACCACTGAACGCCATGAAGACACTTTTCTCCCGCTCCGCCGCCGCCCTGCTGCTCCTCGCCGCAGCGGCCAGCCTGCACGCCCAGACCCAGTTTCAGGGCTGGTGCTCGAAGGTGAAGATCCGCATCGAACAGGAGCTGACTCTGGAGCGCACCGGCTTCGAGGCCACCCTCACCGTAACTGACAATGACGGCTCGGACGCCATCACCGACTTCAGCGCCGCCCTCACGTTCGAGGATCCCGCAAAGTCCACCGCGACCAGCACGAACGACTCCTCCGCCCTCTTCTTCGTCCGCCAGCCCACGCTGAGCAACGTCACCCGCATCGACGGCACCGGCGTCATCGCCCCTACGAAGACGGCCACCGTCACCTGGTTCATCATCCCCACTCCCGGCGCCGGCGGGGCAGACCCGCAGGGGAAAAAGTACAACATCGGCTGCCGTCTGGGCGGCAAGCTGCAGGGTCTGGAAATCCCGAAGCAGAACATGTTTGCCCTGCCCGACACCATCACGGTGAAGCCCGAGCCCGAGCTGCGCATCACCTACTTCCAGCCGCGCGACGTCACCGCCGATGATCCCTTCACCCCCGAAGTCGAGGCCCCGGTTCCCTTCACCCTCGGCGTCCTCGTTCACAACCAGGGCCACGGTGTGGCGCGCAATTTGAAAATCGACTCCAAACAGCCCAAGATCGTCGAAAACAAGAACGGCCTCCTTCTCGTCGCCCAGCTGCTCGGAGCCCGCGTGAACGACTCCGCGCTCAATGAATCCACCCTCCTCGTCAATCTGGGTGACATCAATCCCAGCAAGACAGGCAAGGGCTCCTGGGACATGATCACCTCCCTCAGCGGTCATTTTGTCGAGTTCAAGGCCTCCTACACCCACGCTCCCGAGCTGGGTGGAGAAGCCACTTCCCTCATCAAGGAACTCACCGCCCAGTTCATCGCCCACGAAGTCCTCAACGACGATCCCGGCCGCGACAAGATCAAGGATTTCCTGGCCGACGTGGACCGCGACGAAAACGAAATCCCGGACGCCCTCTACGAAACGAATGACGGCAACATTCTGCCCGTCAACTACCAGACTACTGCCACCCAAACCGGCGGCCTTGCGGGCAACAACCTCCAGGTTGCCTTCACCTCGGCCTTTGAAAACTGGATCTATGTCCGCGTCCCCGATCCCGGCCAGAACAAGCTGCCCATCACCCGCGTCGTCCGCAGCGACGGAAAAGTGCTCAACGCAAACAACTACTGGACCAATACCAAGTACGCCAAAATCACCAACGCCCGAAGCGACTACCTCAACCTCTTCGACAAGGTCGCCGACAACACGCCCTACACCTACGCCGTCACCTACAACCTGAACGCCGTCGACACCACCCCGCCCGTCACCCGCATCCGCTTCTCGGGTGAGCACACGGAGTCCGGCGGCGTCCACGTCATCACGCGCGACACGCAGATCTACTTCACCTCGGAGGACGCGAGCCCGGTCAGCATCGAGTACAAGATCGGAGCCGGCTCCTTCGTTCCCGCCCTGCCCTTCACCATCACCACGCCAGGCACCTACACCGTGACTTACCGGGCAAAGGACCGGTCAAACAACCAGGAGGCGGACCAGACCGCCCAGGTCAGCATCAGCGGTTCCGGCCCGTTCATTTCCGTAGCCACCGTGCCCGTGGCGAACCTCTTCCTGCCCGGTTCATCAAACGTCGTCTCAGTCCGTCCGGGCGAGTCGGATGTCCGCTTCACCGTTGGCTCCAGCACCGTCCAGATCGATGGCCAGGTGGACGTCTTCCAGGGCGTCATCGCCTGGCCCCGCCTCGCCGGCGTGCCCCCCAGCCCCACCCCGCTCGCCACCGCCACCCTCACCGTCAGCGGGGACTACGTTGATTTCTACAAATACAAGATCGGCTCCGGCGTGTGGACCTCGGAGTTCCCCGCCGCCACGCCCATCTCGCTGTCCGGGCTCAGCGGGGACATTACCGTCTCCGTCCTCGCCCGTTCGCAATACGGCGGCTACCTGCCCGACGACCAGGCCCGCACCGCCACCTGGACGGTCACTCCCGGCTCGCCGCTCCTCACTGTTTCCGGCCTGCCGGTCTCCCCCACCGCCGTCGCCGACGCCACCCTCACCTTCGGCGGCGCGGGGCTCACCGACTACCGGTGGAACCTCGACAACACCTACTTCCGCGCGGAGCAGCCCGTCGCCACGGCACTGGCGCTCACCGCCCTTTCCCCCGGCACGCACACGCTCAAAATCATCGGCAAGCGCAGCGGCACCTGGCAGGATGTCCTCACGCCCACCACCATCACCTGGGTGCAGGACGGCTCCTACGGCTCGGATTTCACCGTCCTGCCACTGGTGAAAAACCAGCCCTACACCAACGTGGCCGGGCAAACCCTCGACCACCTCTGGAACGGCACCAACCAGGCCGGTGTGCCCCAACTCCCCGGCGTCTACACCGTCCGCCTCACCCTCACGGACACCCTCGCCCGCAGCACCTACCAGACGAAGCTCGTCTTCATCGACAAGCTTTCCTCCGGCGAGACCACGCTCACCCCCGGCGGTGCCCTGCCCGACGCACGCGGCGCCTGGACCGTCTGGCAGGAGCGCGTGAACGGCGTCTGGAACATCCGCGCCCGCAACCTCGTCACCGGAGCCTCCGCCGTCACCGTCACCAGCGCCACCCTCGCCCAGGAAAAACCCCGCACCGACGGCCGCTACGTCACCTGGCAGGCCCGTCTGGCTAATGGCTCGTCCGACATCTACTTCGCCGACCTTTTCCTCGCCGTCCCGGTGCCGCAGCTTCTCGCCCGTTCCCCGAACCGGAACGAGATCAACCCAGTCATCGATTTCCCGTGGATCGCCTACCAGACCAAGCCCGTCGCCGACGCCTCCGCTCCGTGGCAGGTTGAGGCGAAAAACATCACCACCGGCGCCCGTTTCCTCGTAAATCCGGGAGCCGCCGACCAGCTCGACCCCACCATCCACGGCAGCCGCCTCGTCTGGCAGGACTGGCGCGATGTCGGCCCGGGCGAGATCTACTACGCCGACCTCGAATCCGGAGACCGCCAGCGCATCACCAACCAGACCGGCGGCCAGTATCATCCGTCCATCTGGGGCCATACCATCATCTGGCAGGACAACCGGAACACCCAGCTCGACCTCTGGAAATACGACCTGCGCAAGGGCGTCGAAGAGCGCGTGACCAATTCCACCTTCAACGAGATCAACCCCGTCATCCAGGGCGCCTGGGTTGTCTACCTCGACGACTCGCTCGGGGCCGACACCGCGAACCTCCGCCTGTTCGACCTGGACAGCGGCCAGAGCGTCCCCGTCACCCAGACGCTCACGCCCCATTCCCCCGGCAGTTTCGCCAATGGCAGCGTTGTCTGGGCCGACGGCTTCACCGGCAACGAACCCGTCACCGCCTCCTTCCTGCCCAGTCTCCAGCCGGTCATGAAAAACGAGAACACCGTCGTCCTGACGCCGGAGCTGGCCGGACGCTACGCGAACGCCTTCGCCCTGCTCACCGCCTGGCACAGCGCCGCCGGCGTCCAGTCCGTCACCCGCTTCCAGTCCCTCGCCAAGCCCCCCGTCACCCAGACCGCCACCTGGTCCGCCGGCGCCGCCACTGGCGCGAACTTCACCCTCACGGCGGGCGATTTCCTCTGGATCAAATTCGACGCCGCCCGCCTCCTCGACCTCGGGCCGGCCGCCGCCACTCCGGTCAATCTCAGCGCGGGCAAAAACGTCCTCAGTTACGGAGCTTTCCCCGTCGGCTACACGGCGTATGATTTCATCGACTCCCTCGGCTCGGCCAATGTGGGCGCTGTGCGGATGCTCGATGCCGTGAACGGCGTCTGGCGCACCGTGGAGCTGTCCGCCGGAGCCCGCGCCGGAGCGAATTTCCTGATCCCGCGCGTCACCGCGCTGCTCGTCGAGATGAAAAACCCCGTCAACGCCTGGAAACCATGAGACACCTTCCCTTCACCACCCTCGCCTGCCTCGTGCTTGCCACCGCCTGCGCCCGGGCCATCACGCCCATGGAGCTGGAGGCCAGACTCAAGTCCGGAGCCCCCCTCACAGTCATCGATCTCCGCCCGACCGTCCTCTACGAGCGCAGCCACATCCCCGGTGCCATCAGCATTCCCTCAGACACCATCGCAGACCGCCAGCTCCCGCCCGTGGGAAATGTGGTCGCCTACTGTGACGGCCTCGGGGCCACCTACGCCGCAGACTGCGTCGCCGCGCTGAACAAAAAACCCGGCATCACCGCCGAGGCACTCGACGGGGGCTTCGCCGCCTGGCGCACCTGTACAAACAACACCGCCGGGGCCGGGTCCGTCCAGCCTCAGGCCGAGATGCCCGCCATCACCTACGAGCAGTTGGAAAAAACTGGCGGCACCGCCGTCACCCTCGTCGATGTGCGCAGGCCCGCAGCTGGCGGCGCGTTCAATCTCCAGCCCTTTTGCCAGACCTGCGTCCCCCGCGCCCAGATGACCACCCAGCCCATGGAGCAGCTCAAGCG
Organism: bacterium; assembly: GCA_031411255.1. Classification (GTDB taxonomy): domain Bacteria; phylum Verrucomicrobiota; class Verrucomicrobiia; order Verrucomicrobiales; family V1-33; genus JANOAS01. The sequence goes on along the minus strand of JANOAS010000246.1, from coordinate 36,307 downwards.
CTGGCGCGGAGGGGCCACCAAATTCCAGTCTGCCCCGTCCCTCCTCGTCGTCATCGGCAGTGACGACACCACCGCCGCCGACCAAGCCCGCCGCATCCGCGCCGCCGGCTACGAGCGCGTCGTCGTCCTCACCGGCGGCGAGGAAATCATCAAGCGCAAGGGCGTTGCCGGCCTCGCCCGCGGCAGCACCGCCGCCAGCATCATCGTCGAGCCCAAGCTCAAACCCGTCCCAGTTCCGACACCCGCACCCGCCGCCAAATGAACACCCTCACCCGGCTCCTCACCCTTCTTGCCTTCGGCCTCACCGCCCTCGCGGCCCGCGCCACCGTCGCCATCACCGCAGCGGACAAGGCAAACATCACCCCTGCTGGTTTCACCGTGCTCTGGCGCGTGGACTCAGCGACCGGCGGAAGCCCGCGGCTCGATGTCTTTTCCAACGCCGCAGGCACCGTCTCCGTCCGCTCGCAGCTCGCCGTCGAGTTCTTTCCTCTGGAAATGAACGACACCGCCGTGAAAAACACCGCCACCCAGCGCGACGCCCGCCGCGCCCTTCAGGACGCCGTCCGAGCCCGCAAGGCCGTCCTCGCCCGCGTCACCGGCGCCCAGCCAGGCACCACCTACTACGTCCGGCCCCGCTCGGTCGATGCGTCCGGCAACCCAAATGAAACCGCCCTCGCCCCGCTCCTCACCGTCACCACCTCCCAGGAGACCGCCTTCGTTGCCGAATCCCGCCAGCTCCGCGTCGATTTCCAGACCTGCTTCCCCGGCAGCGATGGACTCATCGCCCGCCTCAGCCTCGCCGGAGCCCCCACCCCACTCGTCTCCGTCATTGGCGACCACGACCAGCCCGGTCGTGCCTTTTTCGACCTCACCCTTCTTCTCAATGCCGCCGGCACCACAAATGCCGAACTAGGCGGCACCCCCGCCTTCACCCTCGACATCGTCGGTGACAATGGCCCCCCCGGCTCCTACTCAAACTCCATCAGCCTGCAAAACGCCTACGTCGTCGCCAAACTCGAAGACACCACCTTCGTCATCGGCTTCCCCGGCCTCGTTTCCTTCACCGTGGAGGGCAGCGGCAGCGCCCTCGCCGGCGTCCCTTACCCTGTCACCATCAAGGCCCGCGCCGCAGACAATTCCGTGCTCACCTCCTTCAACGGCACCGTCACCGTCGCCGCCACCGCCCCTCTCTACTCCGGCGCCGGAGTCACCCCCATCTTCACCGCCGGCGTCCTCACCGGCTACGAGGTCATCCCCTCCGCCGCCGGCTCCGGCCAGCTCATCGCCACCCGCACCTGCGGGCTGGAAACAGGCCTCCACAACTACACCGCTGCCGCCCTCACCTACACCGCGTGGAAACAATTCTACTTCGGAGCCAATGCCGGCAACGCCGCCATCTCCGGCCTCGATGCCGACCCCGATGGCGACGGCATCAAAAACGGCCTCGAATATTTCGCAGGCTACAGCCCTGTCATCGGCAACAAGCAAGTCATCGAGAGCGAAGGACTCGACGGCACCGACTTCGTCTTCACCTACCGCAAAGCCAAACTCGCCCCCGGCCTCACCCCCACCGTCCAGTGGACCCCCGACCTCTCCCTGTGGCGCACCGACCTCGTCACCCAGACCCAGCTCGCCGACCAGGGCGCCACCGTCCTCATGGAAGCCCGCATCCCCACCGGCACCCGCACCGACTCCTTCGGCCGGATCAAGGTTTCGATCCCGTAAATCGTTGCGGTCCGATCAAACGATTTCCGGCTTTCTGCCAGCGAGTAATTTCACGCCCGCCGCCAGCAGCGCCACCACCAGGCAACCGACGCTGAACACGTCCCCAAATCTCGCGTAGAAAGTCATTTCCCCCGAGGCAGGCACCAGGATCGTCGCGGGCAGCGTCCCCTGCACATTCACTGGCAGACGCCGCGGCTGGCTGCCTGCCTGCGTCCGGTCGTAGAGGCTGCCGGTTTCATCGATGAATGCCGAGACCCCGGTGTTCGCCGCGCGGACCATCGGCCGCCGCAGCTCGATGCAGCGAAAGACCGCGTTCACCAGGTGCTGCTCAGAGCCCTCGCTGTCCAGGAACCACGCATCGTTCGTCACATTCACCATCACCTGCGGTGTCGGCCGCACGAACTGCCGCGCCAGCCGCCCTACCGTGTCCTCGAAGCACACCAGCGGGATCACCTGCACCCCGGATCCATCCGGCAGCGGCAGCGGGTCGGTTGTTTCTCCGGCATCAAAATCAAACGGGATGAGGTCCTCGATCATCCAGCGGAACGGCGGAAACCAGCGCAACGGCAGATATTCACCGAACGGCACCAGGTGCACCTTGTGGTGCACACTCGTGCCCTCGCCAGTCTTCCCCTTCGCCAGCACCACGGCATTGAACATCCCCGTCATCGTCTGGTGGTCGATCCCCGTCACCAGGCTGAAATCACCCTGCGACAGCGTTTCATTGAAAAAAGACTGTGTAAATTCTTCATTGTACGCCAGCGGCAGCGCAGACTCCGGCCAGACCACCAGGTCAAACTTCTGCCCTGGCACATACAGGCTCGTCAGATCCGCCAGCCGCTGCGCGATCATTTTCACATGCTCCTCGTCCGGGATCTTCTCCTCCTGCGGCACCCCCGTCTGCACCACCAGCGTGCGCAGTTGCTTCGGGGCTTCCCCTCCCGGCTTTCGACTCATGCGCTGCAGACCGTATAGAAAACAGGAAACCAGCAGCAGAAGCGCCACCGCCAGATCCGCACTGAACGCCCTCCGCCCCGGCGGCCTCAGCACCACCCGCCCCACCAGCCCGGCCGCCACAGATGCGGCAAAAACCACCAAAAACGACAACCCGACCTGCCCCACCACATCCGCCAGCTGGATCAGCGCCAGATTTTTCACCAGCCCAGCCGAGAGCGTGTTCCAACTGAATCCCGTAAACACCAGCCCACGCAGCCACTCCAGTCCCGTCCACGCCGCCGCATTCAGCGCCGCCCGCCCAAGGTTCCTTCCCGCGTGGCAAAATCTCGACCGCCCCAGCTCCGCGTCCGGAGCCCCCACCGTCGCCGCAAACGCCCCCCACACCGCCGGATACAGCCCAAGGTAAAGCGCCAGCACCACCTGCCCCGGCCCGGTCACCGTCTGGATCCACTTCACGTTGATCAGAAAAAAGACCGCCCCCGCCAGCCAGCCAAGCCCAAAGCCGCGCCGCAGCCGCTGTTTCCCCGTCTCCCCGGCAGGCCTCAGCCACAGCGCCAGCATCAGCGGCACCAGCGCCACCCACACCACCCCGTCCACAGAAAATGGCGGATACGCCAGCGCCAGCACGCCGCCGCTCACCGCCGCAGCCGCCAGACGCATCCAGCGGGAAAATCTGAATCCTTCTTCACTCACGCCGCCCACCTGAGCGCCGGGCATCCAACCGCGAAAGCCAAATTTTCATCCTTTCCGCCTTTGGGAACAGCGCCCCGCCATCGCCTGCCGGACCGCACAATACGGTCCGGCAGGCTTCTTTCTAAAGCTGGCTGCTCCACACCGCCTGCCACGCCTCGAATTCCGAGGGACGCAGCCGGTACTTGGCGAAGTTTCCCTCATGCAGCGCCAGCAGGTTGCTCTCCGCCATTTCCACCACCCGCCCGCGGTCCACACTGGACACGTTGGCCTGCGCCCAGTGGCGGATGTGCTCCGCCGCTGCCGCCTTCCCCATGCCGCCCTGCACTACCTCCCGCGCCACGGCCCGCAGCGCCTCATGGTAGTGCAGGCTCAGCGGATCCGGAGCGCGGAGTCCCTGCCGCACCTCGCTGTAGCGCCCTGCGGAGGCCCGGTAGGCCCGGGCAAAGACGTCACGCATCAGTTCGAGGCGGTTCAGTTCATAAATGGCGAGGATCGCGTCCGTGTAGTCACTCGCCGGCACGTCCACAAAAGACAGCGGCGCAAGGTTTTCACGAATCAGCGGTATGTTTGCCGCCAGGCGGGAGACCCGCTTGTTCCCGTCGATGAACGGCTGCAAATAAGGAAGATGCACCATACTGAAGAAGGACTGCTCCAGAGGATCCTTGATCGCCGAAGCCTTCCTCAGGATTTCCATAAAGCACTCTTCGACCACTTGGGGAATATCCAGCGGCTGATAGCTCGATCCGCCAATGGTCACCCCCACACGGCGCAGCCGTCCCTCGTCGTATGGCTCGGAGAGCAGTTCGTGCGCAAGCAGCGAATGAAGATTTAAGATGGTGAACCGGTTGAACCCGATGTCATCCTGCGCCTCCACCAGAAACTCGATGGCCTCTTTGTGGTTGAGGATCATTCTAGCTTCCACCATCCGCTCCGGGTCGTTCATGCGCCCGAGGGCGAGCAGTCTCTCAGTCTCCAGCAATGAGTAGGTATTTCCTTCCAGCCGGCTGGAGTTCCAGGACAGGTCGATCAAAACGCGATTGAAAACGTTCTTCACGTACGTACCTGCCGGAAGCTTCGCCATCTGGTCGGACTGGCCTGCCACCCGCAGTTCCTGCCTCAATTCCTCGGGCAGGTAGAAGGTGACGTTGGGCTCGTAGTCTCCCAGAAAGCTGCGCTGGTAGTCGACTTTCAAACGACGGCTCACGGGCTGGTGCAATATCCCGCGCAGGCGCTCGCGCTCCGCGGCTTCCTCAGGATCCTCGTCGGGGAAGGCTCCTTCAGGCACGTCGTCCACGCCTGGCTCGCTTACACGGCCCGTCCAGCGGTCTCTCCTCGGCTGGTAGGCCGGGTAGGAAACCCTGCTGGCTGGTTCCAAGGTCCACTCCCTCCCCGGAACGTATGCCGGATAGTAGGGCTGGCGCGCCGGTTCGATCTTCACCCCCATCGCCTCACGCCCTTTCTCTGTCAGAAAATGCCGGGTTCCTCTGGCTTTGCCGATGCGCCCCACAAGTCCACCTTCGCGCAATTCTTCCAACCGCCGTTGAATGGTAGCTCGCGACGCTCCGCCTGCTGCCAGCTCCATCAGCGATTCGATGGCCAACGGCTGGCTCGCTGTGGCGAGGGTTTGCATGAGCCGATTTGACTCGGGATTGGTTTGATTCGGAGCCCAATGGGTTGTTTGCTGTGGTTCCATCGCTCAATTTACTCCAAACCTCTTCTCTCTTCAAGTTTTTTTAGCTCAATCTCCCAAAAAACATCAAATCGCATCAGGCGGTAGTTGAGTTTCTCCTTTTTCCCGGACGGAACTCGCGTAGATTGAGCGGTGAAGGCGGCTCTCGCCGTCCCTGAATTTCTTCGCTTCCTCATGGATCCTGATCACGCCACCCGAATTGCATTTGCCCGGGACACCCTGGAGGGCCTCTCTGTTGGCGACGCCATGGGCGAAGCGTTCAGTTATCAGCATGAAAGGGTCAGGGAAAGGCAGGAACTCGACGACCTCCCGCCGGGCTGCGTCAACTACACGGATGACTCCGCCATGGCGCTGGGCGTCTTCGAGTGCCTCAGCCGCTGCCACGGCATCGACGAGGATGTGCTCGCCGGCCTCTTTTCCCGGAACTACCAGACCGATCCGGAGCGCGGCTACGGCAAGGGGGCACGGCGCTGCTTGAGTCAAATTGCCGCAGGGATACCGTGGATGGATGCTGCGGGATCAGCATTTGGCGGAGGGTCGTTTGGCAATGGATCGGCGATGCGCGTCGGCCCAGTCGGTTCCTATTTTTTCGATGATCTCGCCCGTGCTTCCAGCATGGCGTCCAGCTCGGCCAGGGTTACCCATGCCCATCCCGAGGGGATTGCGGGAGCCATTGCTGTCGCCGTGGCCTGCGCCGCAGCCACCACCAGTCGCCACCTGCCAGTTCAGCAGGCGGTGGAGGAAATCTGGGACCGCGTTCTGGCTCACACGCCGGCAGGCGACACCGCGCAGGGGCTCGCCGAGGCCAGACGCCTCCCCATTTGCCCGCCCGCCTCCGCCGCCCGAATCTTAGGCTGCGGCTATGACGTTTCCTGTCAGGACACTGTGCCTTTCACTGTCTGGAATGCCCTCCGCTGCCTTGACGACTTCCGCGAGGCCCTGCTCAGCACGGTCGAAGTCGGCGGCGACTGCGACACAAACGCAGCCATCGTCTGCTCCATCGTCGCCAGCCGCCTCTCACGGGCTGGCATCCCGGCTCGCTGGCTCGTCCTGCGGGAAAAGCTCCCGCTGGATCTGCTTTAGCCACCCGCGCTCCCCGGCGTACAAATCCGGGAAACGCGCGATTCTTTCCAGCCTACTTCTTCTTCGCCAGTGCTTCCAGGTAGTCCAGCAACCCGGCAAATTCCTTCACGGTCATTCCGGCAGCCAGGCCATCCGGCATGAGGGATTTCTCCATCTTGCTGCGGCCCTTGATGTCCTCCGTCTTGATGACCACCTCCTGCGCTGCGACGTTCCGCAGAGTCACTTGGTCGGCAGCCTCCTGCGTGACGAACCCGATCTGGACGCTGCCGTCCTTCATGTCGAACTGACTGGAGGCAAATCCCTGTGCAATGCTCTTGTTCGGAATGAGCACGGCCTCGGCCAGTTCCTTCCGGCGGTAGAGCGTCGCGATGTTTCCAAGGAATGGCCCGCGCAGCGGCTGGTCGGCGCTCACGGTGTGGCAGCCCACGCAGCCCTGACGGGTGAAGAGCATTTCGCCCGTAGCCACATCGCCTTTGGTTTTCATGACCTCGGCGATCACGTCATCCGTCTTCAGCGTGGCGATCATTGGTCCCTGCGGAGCGGCCTCTTTTGGCTTTTTGACGATCTTGAGCACCTTCGCCGCCTCCTTGGCCGCCTTGGCGACTTCCGGGTTTGCGTCATCCATGGCCTGCTCAACCCGGTCGGCCCAGGGGCGGTGCTGACTGAGGGCGATGGCCTTCAGGATGCGCACTTGGCGGGCCGGGTCAGCCCAGCCAAATTCCAGCGCCTTCGCGGACAGCTCCTTCGCTTCGGGTGATCCCGTTTTCCGCGCCGCCAAGGCCAGCAGCGCGGCATCTGCCCACACGTCGCCCTTGGCCGCCAAGTCCTCCAGCATCTGGTGGTGGTTCTCCAGCTTCGGGTTGTTCAGGAAAGCCTCACGCGCCAGATCCATATACTTCCCGCCCTTCTTCTTCCCCTCCCCCAGCTGGTCGAGGGCGACCAGGCTGGCCTTGCACCCTTCCGTGCTGTCCGTCTTCGCTAGCGCCACCACGGCTTGGGACTGCACCTCATTAGGCAGGGACTCCTGCGCTGCCGCCTTCACCAGCAGGGCGATTCCGTCCGCTGGCACGTTTGACGCCCGGGCGATCTGCCCCACCGCTGATGCCAGCAGGGACGGATCCTTTTTCGCCATTTCGATGATGGTGCCCAGCGCCTCCCCCATATCGATTCGGTGCTTTGTCATCTGCTCCACCAGAAAGCCTGCACTCGCCCCTCCCTTGGCCAGCTCCGCCTTCAGCGCAGCCACCACTTTTCCCGTGCCTTCCCAAGGCTCCGGCTGGTAGTACGGCCCCCGCGTGTCAGGCCGAGTCCCCCAGCTGTCACCCTTCCAGACGCCCTCGTGGAAATGCAGGCGGCACAGCGCTCCGAGCAGCCCCTTCTTTTCCTCGTCACTGGCAGCCTTGGCCAGACGGGAGATCAGGCCGTCCACCACCGGCAGTTCGTGCAGCATCTGCAGCGCGCGCAGGGCGCCAGTCCGCTGCGCTGGAGTCGCCGCCGAACTGTCCAACACCGCGAAGGCAGCCTCGCTTCCCTTCAGCCGCGCCACCACATTCACCGCCGTGTGGGAAATAATCGGGTCCCCATCGCCCAGCACGGCCGCCACCGCCCCCGCAGCCCCCGTGCGCTCCATGCGCCCGAGCGCGATCACCGCCGCCAGACGCACCCGTGGCTTTGCATCCTTCAGCGCCGTCACCAGCACCGCCTCAGGCAGACCCTCGCCCTGGTCCTTCCGGTCGCCCAGCGCACGGATGGCGAACTCCCTCACCGTTTCATCCGCCACAGCCAGTTGACCCAGCTTCTCGGACGCCTTCGCGCCCAGCGCCTGCTTCAGCAGGAAAATCGCCGCCACCCGCGCGTTCAGCGGCTTCGTTTTGTCAGACGCCAGTGCCAGCACCGCCACAGCATCCTTCAGTCCGCGCCTCAGCATTTCCCGCTGCGCCTCCAGCCGCCGGCGGTGGCTGGGCGACTCCAGCATGCCCCGCAGCCCCGCCTCGTCCAGCTTCGCAAAGTCCGGCAGCGCCTCCGTTTTGTACTCCTTCGCCCGCGCACGGATCACATAGCCCACATTCTCGTCCGTGTAGTTGAAGGTCGATCCCCGCCACGATGCCACATACAGCTGGCTGCTCCCGTCCACATCCAGGTCCGTCACCCGCGTCAGCCCGAACGCCTGCTTCTGGTCCGCCGTGTAGGTCGCCCCCTTCGGCGTCAGGTGGTGGCGGTAGACCCAGCTGGTGCCCCAGTCCGCCGTGTACATCGCCTCACCCCAGCCTTCGGGAAATCCAGGCTCGCTCAGGTACAGCCCACCGCAGCCGGATCCGCCGCCGTAGTCAGCCAGCGGCTGGATGATTTCCTCCCCGAAGTTCATGTACAGACGCGGGTACCCGTGGTTCTCCAGCCCGGTGAAATGATGCAGCCGGATGTCCCACCCGCCGCCGTCATTCGTGTTGTCCCGGGTAAACATGTTCATCTGCGGGTCAATGCCCACCTCCAGGATGTTCCGCGTGCCGTAGCTGTACTGTTCCAGCCCCGTGCCGTCCGGCCTCACCCGCACCACCCCGCCGCCGCGCAGTTGCAGCTTTGTGCCGTCCGTCCCCTCCGCCTCCATGAAGCCGAAGTCCCCGCACGCCACATACAGCCATCCGTCTATCCCCAGCGTCACCCCGTTGGTCGTGTGGTCCGCCGGGCGGTCTTTAAAGGTGAAAGCCATGTTCTTCACCAGCACCTTCTCCTCGTCGGATACGCCGTCCCCGTCCTTGTCGATGTACACGCTCAAGTGCGGCGGATGCATCAGGTACAGCCGGTCGTGATCCCACACCAGCCCGCGGGGGGAGTCCACATTGGGCACGAATTTCTTTACCTCATCAGCCCGTCCGTCGCCGTCCGTGTCGCGCACCCGCAGGATGGAGCCACGGTTCGGCTCGCGCCCCAGCGACCCGTTTTTATCGGAGGAAACATAGAGCGTCCCGTCCGTCGCCGCGGCCACATAGACCGGGTAGTTCACCTGCGGCGGTGCGGCAAAAACCACCGCCTCAAAGCCGTCCGGCACCTTCACATCGTTAAGCACCTTCTTGTCATCGTCCGTCGGCGCGGCAGGTTTCTGGGCAAGCGAAGGACGGAGGGGGCAAAGAAGGGCCAGCGCAGCAGCAGCCGGCCCGAGGATGAATCGAGTCTGGATCATGGGTGGTGTGGTGTGTGTGAGTAAAAGCGAAGCAGGGGGCAGGAAGCCGCGCAGTATGGCCAACTACGCCCGATTCACCAGTCCGTATGCCCGGTAGGGAAATCACCTGGCGCTGCCCCCCGTCACTTTCCCCATTGTCGCCACTCGGCGCAAGTTCGCTTGCAAAATCTGTATTACAGCCAAGCGTGCGCCCGGTCCCAGCCCATTTGACCCCACCATGAATCCAGCCCGCCTCATTTTCAGCATCCTCCTTCTCAGCGCACTCGCCCATGCCGAGCCCCTGCGAATCCCCGCCGCCAGTTCCTACGCGGATCCTGACGCCAACGCCCGCCTCCGCCGCAACAAGGACGGCAGTGTGGAAAAATGGGCCGGCGGCGAAACGAGCCTGCTCTGGTTTGGCCGCATCAACCAGCCCGGTGACCTCAAGATTTCGCTCGAAACCGCCGCAGCCCCCGCCGCAGCAAAGCTCCAGCTCACCGTCACCCCGCAGGCCGGCGGTCCCTCCGCCACTCTCGACGGCAAGGGCGAACCCGGCGCCCCTGTCACCTTCGGCACCGTGCCCGTGGCCAAGCCAGGTTACTACAAATTCGCCCTCAAGAGCCAGGACTCCCCGGCTCCAGGCCTCACCGCCCTCATCCTCGACGGCCCCGCTGCCGCCGGAGCCCACTTTTCCACCGTCGAGCGGAAAAATGCCGCCTCCGTCCACCTCGCCTACCCCGTTCCTGCCGAGGCGAAAGACAAAGTCGAGTGGTTCTACTGTGAACTAACTCCCAAGGCCGATCCCGTCGCCACCTACTACGAGGCCTGCGGCTGGCACCGCGGCTACTTCGGCATGCAGGTGAACAGCCCCACCGAGCGCCGCATCATCTTTTCCGTCTGGGATTCCGGAAACGAGGGCGTCGACCGGTCAAAAGTCGCCGCCAACGACCGCGTCACCCTCCTCGCCAAGGGCGATGGCGTGGATGCCGGCGACTTCGGCAACGAAGGCACCGGCGGCCACAGCCACCTCGTTTACCCGTGGAAAACCGGCGACACCTTCAAATTTCTCCTCCACGCCACCACCGACACCGACGGCGGCCCCCACACCACCTGCAGCGGCTGGTTCTGGTTTGAGGAGAAAAAAGCCTGGGGCCTCATCGCCCGCTTCCGCGCCCCCAAGGACGGAAAACTGCCCTCCGGCCTCTACTCGTTTAACGAAAACTTCGGCGGCGGCAACGGCCATCTCGCCCGCCACTGCCTCTTTGGCAACCAGTGGGTCCGCACCACCGGGGGAAAATGGGTCCCCCTCCTCGAAGCCCACTTCACCCACGACGGCCACGGAAAAGCGCAGCGCCTCGACCGCTCCGCCGGCCTCGAAGACGGCCGCTTCTACCTCACCAACGGCGGCTTCCAGGACGACACCAACCCCACCGCCGTCACCAAATACGGTGCCCCCCTCACCCGTCCCGCAGGCGACTCGAAGCCACCCCTCGACGACGCCGCACTGCCCAAGGAAAAGCCCTGACGCCACCACCTGCGCAGGGATTCCGGCGAAACCTCAATAATCAAAAATCCCCGTTCATCAATCGCCACTCCGCGATAGGATCAAGCTCCGCTTGCCATCCTCCCTCCCATGAACCCTCCCATCCCGCCCGGCGTCCGCATCGGCCACGTCCACCTGAAAGTCGCCGACCTTGATCGCTCGCTCGCCTTCTGGCACGGCGTGCTCGGGTTTGAAATCACCCAGCGCCTGGGCAAACAGGCCGCCTTTCTTTCGTCCGGCGGCTACCACCACCACATCGGGCTCAACACTTGGGAAAGCGCCGAGGGCCCGCCGCCCAGGCCCGGCACCACCGGCCTCTACCACGCCGCCATCCTCTACCCCACACGCGCCACCCTGGCGGATGCCCTCCGCCGCCTCGTCGCCGCACACATCCCGCTCACCGGCGCCGCCGACCACGGCGTCAGCCAAGCGCTCTACCTCGACGATCCCGACGGCAACGGCATCGAACTCTGCTGGGACCGCCCCACCGACCAGTGGCCCCGCACCCCGTCCGGCGAACTCGACATGTTCACCCGGGAACTCGACCTCCAGTCCCTCCTCAGCCAGAAGGACGACTGAACACCGGAAAATCCCGCTACGGGATCACCCCGCGCAGCCGCATGTAAACCCGCTGGTCCGTTTTCCACGGGCGGGCGTGACGCCAAGTCCAGGTTTCCGTCCCGTCGTTGTTGTTCGTCCGGCGCAGCAGGACCATGTCAGTGCCGGACCACGAGGTCAGGCTGGTGCTCGCTTCCGGGAAAAGCTGCAAGTCCTCCGCTCCATAGCGGAGCACGGCGGTGAGTGTCTGATACACGTTTGTCGCTGCCCCGACCGTCACTGATTCCAGAGCTGAAGCCGGCAGCCGGGCCGTGTCCGGTCTCCCGGCTGTCCCTGCGGCGGCGTATTCCCAGAAAAGGTAGAGTCCGTCATTGTCAGCGTCGGAGCTGTCTGCCTGGCCTGCGGCATAGGCAACCTTCCAGTTGGCAAAAGTGAAGGCGTCGCTCCCGCCAGGATTACCGCTTCCAAAGCTGGCACGCCAGCTGGCCGCCAGCGCGTGATCCGGATTCAGCTCCGGGTGCACGAGAACCATGCTCGGGCCGGTCCCGTCCGCTCCAGTCGGCCAGGGCGCCAGATCCGAATAGGTGAAGCTGCGAATGACAACTCCGCCGGGTGTTTGCAGGGTGAGCAATTCCCCGCCGTTGTCCAGCTGGCCGCTGAACTGCCCGGCCACCGGCAACGCGCTGCCATGCCGGTGCACAAACGCCGCCGCGTGACCGACAATCAGCACTCGCTGCCCCGGCAGCAACAGGCGCGGCACAGTCGGCGCCGCATCGAAGGCCCACGTGATTCCATCCGTAAACTTGATGCCCATCAGGTCCACCTGTTTCGCTCCGATGTTCATCAGCTCGATGTACTCGAAGAACGTGTCGTCATTGTAGCCCAGCGGGAGATCCCCGGCGTTCACGGCCGGGTGGTACTGCACCTCGCTGATCGCAAGATTGCTGGAGGAGGCCGCTTCAGCATCCACCAGGTAGGTCACATCACTGAGCGCACTCCACGTGCTGGTGCCGGAGTCATACGTGCGGCCCTTCACCGTTTGCTGCCCGGAGGAAAGGAAGACCGGCGTGCTGAAGACTGTTTTCTTTCCTTTCAGCCGCAGGTCAAAGCTGATGTCACTGCTTGTCGCGTTGGTCTGGTGCACCTCCACACACATCGTATTCTCACCCGCCACCAGCGCAGAAGGCACCAGCCGTGCATCCGTCACGCTGACAAAGGCAGCCTCATTCACCGCCCCCAGCCCGGTGTAGGCGAAACCCACGGCGCCGCTGGGCATCGTCAGCCGCGCCACTTCCCTGCCGTTCAGGTAAAAAATCGCGCCATCATCGATGAGGGCCTCCATCTCCAGCGTTTCGTACTGGGAGGGATTGGTCACGGTGAATTTCTTCCTGAAGTAGATGACCTGATAGCGAGCGCCCGAGGGGCCGATGTTGATCGCCGTGCGTTCCGGGCGGCCGTCAGCGGTGTCTCCGTTGCCCAGTTCCGCATCTCCACTTTTCCAGATCGTGGCGTTGCTGTCGTCGAACTGCGGGTGCTTCCAGTTCGTCGCGCTGTAGGACGAATGCCCCACCACGATGTCACTGCTGCCGAGATCGATGCTCGGATCCCGGTATTTCCACGTCGCCCCCGGCCCGGCCACCCCGTCGGAAATCAGCGTGTCCGTCACCAGCCCCGCAGGCGTGAAAACGCGGGCGGACGGGTTGATGCTCCCATTGGGCAGGCTGGGGTCGCTGCCGTCGATGGTGTAATACCAGACACGCCCGGCGCCGGACGGGCCGGAAAGGTTCAGCGGCGTCGCACTGGTGATGTAGCCGCCGGGCGGGGTGAAAATGATGCCGTCCAGTGCCGGGTATAGCCCGTCCCCGCGGAGCTGGGAAATGACGTTCGCAGTGCGCGCCGGCAGGTAGCTGTTCAAGATGGTGTCACGCTGGGTGAGCCAGTTCGTCCGGTTTAGCGGAATCGCCGTCTTTGCGTCGCCCCAGCGGGCGGACTCGGCGATGATGCAGCTGTCCACCGTGGCAGCCAGCGTGTTGATGCGCGCCGTGTTTGTCGTCTGGCTGAGCGCCCCTCCATTAAAAAGATGCTTCTGCACCCGGTTAAACCAGCGCTGCTTGTATTCCGGAATGTCGAGCAGATCCGCATGGAGAAACATCGGATTGTAATTGTCACTGATCTTTACGTTGTAGCTCGCGAGGTCCGTGAAGGTCCTGTTGTAGGGCCCGGTCCGGTCCTCCGTGGTGCTGAAGAGTGCATGCTCAAAGTCGTGGGCGAAGTAAATAAACCCCTTCGCCCCAGTCCGGTCGCGCGCGCCGAACCAGTTGTTGGCCGACGTGTTGCTGAGAAAGGCGGATGTGCAGCCGTCCAAATTTCCGCTCCAGAACGTCAGCAGCATGTAGTCGATCAGCGCATCCGGGTCCAGCAGCACGGGCGATCCATTGGGCGTCACGCCGTCCGGCCCCAGGCCCATCATGTCGTAGTACTCCGCCGTGGTCAGCGTCCGGCGGGTGTAGACACCCGGCGCGGTCAGCGGGTTCGCCTTCTGGCCGAGCAGCGTCCATTTGTCCTCGTAGCCGTCAGTCACGCCAGTCGTGTAGCCGCTGTCCTGCTCGCACTTCACCACGTCCCAGTTCAGCTTGTCACCGCCGCCGTAGGTCGAGCAGAAGTCCGCCTCCGTCCGCTCGTCAAATTCATACAGGCCCCAGTAATGGCCGTTCAGGTAGACGTGGACGTATTTCACGTGACTGCCCGGCCAGCCCATGGCCGTCTGCGCCGCGCGGGTGAATTCCTCGCGCAGGAATGAGTTGTTCCCATCCCCGCCGAAAGACCACGAGTAGTTCTCCGACGTCCGGAGGTCGAACTGGTTGTACGTGTCCGTCGCCGCGTCGCCGTAGAGCGGGTAGTTCAGCTTGCCCGCCCCGTACTCTCCCCGGAAATAGACATGCCACGCGTGCTTCGGGTTTCCCCCGCTCCGCGAGTAGCCGCCGCGAATGCGTATGCCGCACGGCGACCCAAAGCCGCCCGCCGGATCATTCAGCAGCTCGATGGATGCCTGCCGCTCCCACGCCAGCCCGCGCCCTCCCGGGTTCATGTAAATGCCCCTGGCCGGGTCCCACAGGTTCGCATTGTCCGTCACGAGCGACACACTCGGAATGGCCCGCAGCGCCGCGATCACCTGCGGCCGGCCGCCGATGGCCGCGTTCGCGCTGTCCACGATGTCGGGGTCCATGCCGTAGTCGATCAACTGCCCATTCACTGCATTTCCCGGCGCAGCCCAGCCTGCTCCCGCCGGTGCCAGGCCCGTGGTCGACTGCACGACCACGTCTGCCGGCATGATGTAGCTGTGCGTGTCCACGTTCGTGGATTCCCAGTTCGCCTTGTACGCTATGGCGCGCAGCACCGTCGTCTGCGTGATGCTGACCGGCCCCGTGTAGAGCGTGCCCACCGTGTCAGAAGGCGTGCTGCCATCCGTGGTGTAGCGGATCGACGCCCCCGGCGTTGCCGTCGTGATCGTCACTGGAAAGGGAACCGTCGTCACCAGTGCGTCAGGGTACACCCCGCGCTTCGGCAGAAAAGCTGTGTCCGCCACCTTGCCGAGGCTGTCCGGCGCGGTGTTGATTGTCCCTGGCGTCGGCTTGTTAAAGAAGGCGCTCTCCAGCACCGGCGAGAGCGAGGCCGCCACGATCTCAGGCAGCGCCAGAAATGTGCTGTCCGCCGCCGTGATGTTCAGGCCCTGCACGGCCAGCAGATTGCTCCCGTTGATCAGCCCCGGCAGAAAGGAGGTGATATTGAAGCCCGACGTCACCAGGGAGGCATCCGTAGTTCGCGACGCCGTCGCCGTGCTGTTCCAGACCGGAGCCGCAGGTGCATTGCCTTCGCCGATGAGCGTGCCGTTCATCCACGCCTTGAATCCGTCATTGTACCGCATCAGCAGCGACGCACTGGTGAACGCCCCCGGCCCTGGCGCCGTGAACGGAACCCGGACAAAACACGACGCATTCACATTTCTCATCCCCGCCTCAATGTTCGTCCGGACCACACCACTCGTCACCGCGCCCACGGGCGATGTAAACGCCGCGATCCCGCCGCCGGCACTGTCCCCGACGAGGCGGAAGTTCGCATCCCACGCCGTCCACGTCCCCGGCCGCGCCCACATTTCACCCTCGTCACCACCGCCCCGCTCCCAGAAATACGCATCGATCAGGTGCTCCCCCGCCGTCAGCGTCACCGTCCCCAGGTGGTCAGCCGCACCGTGCAGTGTGGGATCATCCATCACCACCGCCCCGTCGATCCGGATCCGCCCCCCGTCGTCACTGTTGATGCCAAAGGTGTACGGCCCCGTCGTCGGGATCGAAATAACCCCCGTCGCCCTCACCAGGTAGTCCTCCTGGGCCCATGTCGGCAGCGGATTATTGCTCCCATAGTGCCCGTCCCCGCCGCTGCCCAGCACGTTGAAGGTTGGCTGCACCGTCACCTGCTCATTCAGGATGTCACTGTGCCCGCTGGGCCTGGAAATCAGCAGCTCTGCGTCCGCTTGCGTGTTCAGGCTTCCCGTGGCCGTGTTCTTCGCCCTCACCGTGATCGTGAGCCCCGGCACGTTGAATCCAAACCCCACCCCCAGCGGCTTGCCCGTTGTCCAGCCTGCGGGCGTCACCGCCGCCGTCTTCCAGTTCGCCGCCAGCGCCCCGGCACTCGCCGGCACCAGGTAGTCCGCATTCGCCCCGTCCGCCACCAGCGTCGTCCGGTTAAAAATCAGGCCGTATCCGCGATCCGTGTCCTGGTTTGGATACTGCGGTGCATATTGCTGCCGGATCGTCGTCCCGTCCGGGCTCACCAGCGCCAGGTATTCCCCCGTCTTGTTCAGGGAAAAATTCGTATGCAGCACCCCGCCAGGCACCCGCCGGTCCTTCCCGGAGGCGAAGACCACCAGGTAGTCCCCCGCCGCCATCGTCACTGCCGGAAACTTCCACTTCGTCAGAGCAGTCGCACTGTCGGTCAGATACCACCCGTCCAGATTGAATGCCGAGGGCGAGGGATTGTGCAGTTCTATCCAGTCCTGCACCGTGTTGTCCTCGTCACGCAGCCCCGTCTTGTTGTCCGCGACAAATTCAGAAATGACAGGGTCCGCCACCGCGCAGGGCGTCATGAACAGGGCAACGGCAGCAAGGGCTGCCGCGCAGCCAAAGGGAGTGAGTTTCATTTTGGGGATGGGGTTGTGGGGAAAGGGCGAGGCAGTCTACGGCAAGCCCCGTAAACCGCAATCAATACGAGAAGCAGCAGGAACCACGCCCCCCGCCAGCCAGCTCGCCACAAGGCAAAAGTTCACCATTCTCCAGATTCAGGCTTGCATTTCCTACGTCTGTAGGAAATAAATCTTACATGCGTAAGAAATCATCCGCTCCACCGCCGCCCGCCATCACCGAAGCCGAATGGATCGTCATGCGCGTGCTTTGGGAAAAAGCGCCCATGACGGCGAATGCCGTTGTCGCCGCGCTGGCAGGGCGCATGGAATGGAAGCCGAAGACCATTCACACCCTGTTGCGCCGCCTCACCGACAAGGGGGCGCTTGCGTATGAAAAAGTGGGGCGTGAGTTTGTCTTTACCCCGCAGGTCCGGGCCGGAGACTGCCAGATGGCAGAGGGGCGCAGTTTTCTTGACCGCGTGTTTGGCGAGCCTCGCCTCGCCCCCATGCTCGCCGCCTTCGTCGAGCAGGAGGCCCTCAGCGCGGGGGAAATCCAGGAACTCAAACGCATCCTCGACGAGGCCGTCCGCGCATGAACTCTCTGCCCCCCATTCCCCACTGGCTCGCCCCCTGGGCTGTGCCGCTCCTTCAGGCCGGGGCTGCCGCCGCCATCCTTGTCGTAGTTGTGCTCGCGGGGCGCAGTCTGGGCCGGCGGCACGTTCCCGTGCGGTGGTGGTATGCCCTTGGCCTGCTCGCCATGCTTCGCCTGGCTCTGCCCATTGTCCCCGCCTGCAGCCTTGGCCTGCGCTGGACCCTGGGCTCCGCACCCGCCCCCGCCACTCCGGAGGTCCCGGCCGTTGCCGCGATTCCCCTTCCTGCCCTTCCTGTTTCCCCTGCACCGCCGGCGGAACCAGCCCCACCTGCCCCCCTTGCACCGCCGCCAGTCCTCGCGGCTGCCGACTTTCCAGCCGCGGTGGAAATTGAGGCGGCTCCAGTTCCCGACCTCGCCCAGATATCCACCGCGCCTCCCGTCGCCCCCATTTTCCTTCCAGATCCGGAGCCACCGCCACCGCCGCCGCAGTGGTCCGCCCTCGTCCCCACCGCCGCAGGCTGGCTCTGGCTGGCCGGCAGCCTTGCCGTCCTTGGCCGGGCTCTTGGGCAGAGCCTCCGCTTCGCCCGGCGTGTCCGCCGGTTTTCCACCCGGGCGGACGCCTCCGTGCAGGACCTAGCCGCCACCGTTTCCGCCAGCGCCGGACTCCGCCGCCGCCCCGTCGTGCTTGAGCTGCCGCATCTTCCCGGTCCCCTCTCCTGCGGCGCGCTGCGTCCCGTCATTCTCCTGCCCGCCGGGCTCGCCGCCACCCTCACCGCACCGGAACTCCGCCACATCCTCTGCCACGAGTGCATCCACCTCCGCCACCGGGATTCACTCCTCAACTGGGCTCTCCTCTCCCTCTGCGCCCTCCACTGGTTCAATCCCGCCGCCTGGCTTTGCCGCCGCGCCCTCCTCGCTGATCGCGAACTCCTCCGTGACGCCGCCGCCCTCCGCCTCCTGCACGGCTCCACCACGCCGGCGGACTACGGCCGCACCCTGCTCAGGCTTGCCACTTTCCCCATCCAGCCAGCGCCAGCTCCGGGCCTGACTGCCTTCCTCACCTCGGAGAAACAAATCCACCGCCGCATCACCATGATCACCCATCCCATCACCACACCACGCCGCCTCACCACCACCCTCGCCGCCCTCACCAGCAGCATCGCCCTCGTCGGCCTATTCACTCAGGCCCCAGCGCAGGACGCACCGGCTGCTGATCCCCCAGTCGTCCCCACAGCCAATCCAGTCCTGCCGTCACCATCGCCATCAGCCGCCGCCGCGCTCCCGGGCGCTGACCCATCCCCTCGTTCGGAAATCGACCGGCTGCGCAGCGAGGTGACGGGCCTTCGCGAGGAACTCACCACCATCCGGTCCCTCATCGAAAAATCACCCTCCGCCCCGACCGCCAGCCTGGAGCAACAGCTCATCCAGGCTCGTGTGGATCTGGAAATGAACAGAACGGAACTCGCCTCGAACCACCCGAAAGTCCAGGCGGCAGAACGAAAGCTAGAAACTCTCGAAAAGCTCTACATTGTTCAGAAAGAGAAGACCGAGATGGATCAGAACGACATGCGTGCCGGGAAGGCCAAATCCGAATACCAGAAAAACCAGCTCGTCAAAAAGCTCATCCGCCTGAAATCCGATACCGCCCGCCTCGAAACCAACCTCCAGCTTCTCACCACCGGAAATGCCGAGCAGATGGCCACCGACTTCCCCAAGCGGGCCGAACTCAGCACACTCCTCGGCGACAACCGCGCCCAGATCGTCGAGATCGAAACCCGCCTTCAATACGGCGTGATCGACTGACCCCGCCCCCCGAAGACTCCATGCCAGACCCGTCCCTTCTGCGTCGCGCCTTCCTCGTCTGGCTCCTCATCGCAGCGGCCGAGGTGATTCAGGGCATTCTTCGTGTGCGTTTCCTGAACCGCCGCGTTGGGGACCACCGGGCGCGGCAGGTCGCGGTGGGCACCGGATGCGCCCTCATCTTCGGCATAACTTGGGCGACCTTGCCGTGGGTCGCCGCTTCCACCCTTGGTGAACTCCTCGTTGTCGGCCTCCTCTGGTTCTGCCTCATGCTCGCTTTCGATCTTTTTTTCGGGCGCATCGTCTTCCACGCACCGTGGGCACGCATCGCCGCCGACTTCGACCCCCGGCGCGGCGGGCTCCTCGCCTTCGGCATGCTCTTCATCCTCGCCGCCCCGCTCCTCGCCGCAAGAATCCGCCACCTCATCTGACCGCCCGGCTTGCAGAAAAAGGAACATCGTCGGTCTCGCCGCGCCCCGCTCCACACACTCTCCCCGACCCCCCAGTCAGGGACGCCCCCTGGTCCCTGTACATTGACCCACCCCGGCCAGGCCCTACCCTCGCCGCCATGTCTTTCCTGCGCCAATCCCGCCCCGCCGCCATCCCTGGCGCATCCCGCTCCAGAAAATCCGCATTCCGCATTCCGAAATCCACCTTTCCCCTTCTCGCCCTCCTCCTTTCCCCCCTCGCCCCGGCCCAGTCGCCCACGCCACCGCCGGACGCCCGCTACTCCGTCGAGGTCCTCGCCACCGGCATGCCCCAGCCCATGGAGCTGGAGCTGGCGCCGGACGGCCGCATCTTCTTCATCGAGATCGCCGGGAAACTCCGCCTCTGGAAACCCGGAGCCCCCGCCCTCATCGAGGCCGGCACTCTCGCCGTCACCACTGCGAATGAAAACGGTCTCCTCGGTTTCGCCCTAGATCCCGCCTTTGCCCGGAACCACTGGATTTACCTCTTTTTCTCCCCCACCGGCATCGACGGCCAGCGCCTCAGCCGGTTTGAAATGAAGGACGACACCCTCGACCTCGCGAGCGAGAAGATCCTCCTCACCTTTGGCGAGCAGCGGCGCGAGTGCTGCCACCACGCCGGCAGTGTCGAGTTCGGCCCGGACGGCTGCCTCTTCATTTCCACTGGCGACAATACCCACCCCCACGGCGATTCCGAGGGCTACGCGCCGCTCGACCAGCGCCCCGGCCAGGAACCATGGGACGCGCAGAAGTCCGCCTCAAATCCCAACGACCTCCGCGGAAAAATCCTCCGCGTCCGGCCCAGGGACGACGGCACCATCGAGATCCCGCCCGGCAACCTTTTTCCCCCCGGCACCCCCGGCACCCGGCCGGAGATCTACTGCATGGGCTGCCGGAATCCCTGGCGCATGAGCGTCGACCAGGCCACCGGCATCGTCTACTGGGGCGAGGTCGGCCCGGATGCCGGCGGCGACGGCCCCCGCGGCCCGCGCGGCTATGATGAGATCAACCAGGCGAAGAAGGCCGGAAATTTCGGCTGGCCCTACTTCATCGGAAACAACTTCGCCTACCACGAGTACGACTACGCCACGAAGAAAGTCGGCCCCGCCTTTGACCCCGCCCACCCGCGCAATGACGGCCGCAACAACACCGGCGCCAGGGACCTCCCGCCCGCCCAGCCCGCCTTCATTTACTACCCCTACGGCGCTTCGAAGGAGTTCCCCGCCGTCGGACAGGGCGGCCGTACCGCCTGCGCCGGCCCCGTCTTTCACTACCGGCCCGAGTTTGAAAAGACGAACGGCTTTTCCCCCATTTACGACAACTGCCTCCTCTGGTGGGACTGGGAGCGCCGCATGATCAAGTGGGCCCGCCTCGACAAGGACTCAAACCTCGTCGCCATCGAGCCCTTCACCTCCGCCCTGCCCGTTCGCCGCATGCTCGACGCCGTCTTTGGCCCGGACGGCCAGCTCTACTGCCTGGACTACGGCGAGACCTGGGGCGCGAATGCCGACTCCAAGCTCATGCGCGTTTCCTTCAACCACGGAAACCTCCCGCCAGTCCCCGTCGCCGCCGCCACCCCGGCCAGCGGCGCCCTGCCCCTCGTAGTCAAACTCTCCAGCGCCGGCAGCCGCGACCCGGATGGTGACGCCGCCGCCCTCCGCTGCGAGTGGCGCGATGGCGCCACCGTCCTCGCCACCACCCCGGAGGCCACCGTCACCCTCACCACCGCCGGGGACCACGTCATCGAGCTGCGCGTCACGGATGCCGCCGGGGCCACCGCCTCCGCCTCCATCCCGGTCGTCGCGGGAAATACCGAGCCTGTGGTGAAAATCGAGTCACCCGCCGATGGTGACTTCTTCACCCCCGGCCAGCCCCTCGCCTGGCGCGCCACCGTTCGCGATGCCGAGGAGGGCGACTCCGCCGCTCTGCCGGACAGCTTCGGCCCCCGACTCCTCTTCACCGCCACCCTCGACCGCGGCGGCCTCGAGCCCCCCGGGCTCACCCTCATGAAGTCCGCCGACTGCTTCAACTGCCACGCCCCCGCCCACCGCATCGTCGGCCCCGCCTTCCTTGAGATCGCCGACAAATACCGCGGCCAGCCCGCCGCCCTCGAGGCCAGCACCGACCGCGTGCAAAAGGGCTCCTCCGGCGTCTGGGGCCCCATCCCCATGCTCCCCCACGGCCACCACACCCGCGACCAGGTCCGCCAGATGGTCCAGTGGGTCTTCTCCCTCAAGCCCGACACCGACAAGCCCCTCCTCCAGCGCGGCCTCTCCGGCGAGGTCACCCTGCCCGCCGAGTCCGCCGCCACCTCCCGCGCCCTGAAACTCGAAGCCCTCTTCACCGACGCCGGCGCCCTCCCCGCCAGCCCGCTCACCGGCCGCGCCACCGTCACCCTCCGCCAGCGCCGCATGGAGGCCGAGCTTCACGATGGCAACCGGGGCACCCAGATCCTCGGCGGCAACGGCTCCAGCGGCGGGAAATTTATCGGCGACACCCACCACGGCCAGCACCTCCGCTTCGCCAGCCTGAACCTCGCCAGCGCCTCCACCGTCACCTGCCGCGTCTCCTCCGGCGGCGTCGGCGGCTGGATCGAACTCCACGCCACCACCCCCGACGGCCCCCTCCTCGCGAAAATGGAAGTCCCCAACACCGGCGCTTGGGACGCCTGGCGCGACCTCACCGCCCCCCTCACCAAACCAGCCAACCCCCGCACCGACCTCTTCCTCGTCTTCATCAACCCCGGCAAAGGCGGCCTCATGAACGTGGACTGGATTCAGTTTAATCCCTGAACTGGGCACTTGGTGGCTTTCAATACTTCAACACAACCTGCACCTCCACTGCGACAATCACCGTGTCCCCAACCCGCGCAAAGTTTCCAGATCTTGAGCGAGCATTTCCTCGGTAAAAGTCGGGATGTGTCGGGCATGGAGGGCCACGTCAAAATCATGGCGACTCACGCCGGCCACGTCCGCCGCCAGTTGGCGCGAAAGATGACCGGCCGCGTACACGCCGCAAGCCAGATCCATGCGGATTTCCCCCTCGCCCAGGGAGGCAAGCGCCGGATCGTCTGGAAGGGTGATGATCATGCCTTTAAGCTTAAAGCATATCCACTCGCCGGCAAGCCCCGCTTCCAAGCTTGTGGTGACCCCGACCGAAACCTGGGCTTGCGCATGAAAATAATGGATCGGCCATCGCGCTTGCTCGCCGAATTCCGCACAGTGTTGGCCTTTTGACCGCAGCGCGGTCTCCGAAATTAGCCGTGGACTTCAGTCCACGGTAACGGACGCACCATGTGGGTGTCGCGTAGTGACACACTACGCCCCGTCACTTGGATTCCCTGAGCTGGCTGCGCGACCGGGCTGGTTTCGATGCCCCAGTCCGGAGTCCTAAAGGGACGGCATATCCCAGCCTGGGGCAAGCCGAGGCACGAGGCGCAGCCCCAGGTTCCCTCAGCGAAATCAGGAGCCCTGAATGGGCGAGACATGCGCCGTCCAAGCCCCACGCGCAACGCAGTTGTCCCCCCACGTTGCCAAAGGGCTTGCGCCTGGAAATTGATAGAGCCCCGCAGACACCGCCGCCAGCGCCCCCCCCTACGCCAAAGGCGTTGTTAGCCATAGACTGGGGTTGGCCGGCGGAACGACGGCCTACCCCAGGAGGGCGCCCCAACGAGCGGTTACCCGGAACGGGTTCCATCATCTCGCCGTTCCAGGAATGCGTCGCGAGTCCAGCCCGGACAGTCCCGGGACGAGACACCCCGCCTCGGTTAGCGTTGCGCGGCGGGATTGTCCCGGGAAAACCTCATGCCTCGGCAACTTGTAACGCCCAAACCCCCACCCCCTCCCACTCCTGCCCCCTCCCTCAGCCCGCGCCGCGTGAACGGCTGAATCTCCGTCCTCTCCGTTCCCTCCTGTTCTATACCATTCCGGCCTTTTGCCTCACCAGCGAAACCCTCAGGACAGCAACAGCCCAACCGGAGCTCCACCCCATCACCACCTGCACCCAGCCCTTCTTGCCGGCTTCATGTCCGAGCGTGCGTTCCTGTCCGGCAGGGATGAACGCGAGGCGTTCGGCGGGTTCGCCGGGGGCCACTTGTCCGAGTTGAAGCCGTGCATATCGCAGGCGGTGGCGTGTTTCTCCAGAATCACGGCGATGGCTTGTGCTGTGTCGAAGGTCGGGTCGCAAACCCTGGCCGCTGAAGCACAAAACATGTCGACAAAATGACCCCGTTAGCCTCAACCGCCTGAACTGTATTCATTCATACTCCCTCTCTTCGCTTATCCCCGCAGGGCGCATGGACACCGGTCAGCCAGATGTCATGCACGATCAAGATGCGGAATGAGTCTTTGGCGTACTGAAAACGGTTCGCCAGCCGGCTGCTCTTCTAGATGTAGTATTTGAAATTCGGCTTGTGATTCTTGACGGTGCGATTGCTGATCAGAATCTCTCCAACGTCACTGGAAAAGCGGATCGTGACGGGCTGATTCTCGCCAAGTTTACAGTTGTTGTAGTTGAGCTTGGTAAGGCCAAAGATATCTTTGGCAACTTGCATCACGTCCGCATCACCGTGCTGGACATCAATACAGAGCGGCTGCGGGACTTCAGAGCCGTCGTAGGAGCGGAGGCGTGGCTTGAACCCTGAACCCCACAGGAAGCCGCGATTCGCAGTGACTTGCCAAAACGTTCCACGCAGCACCGGGCGCGTTCCAGCGCGGTACAACCGAAGGCCGAGGCGTTCAGGTGCGACGCGAACCGCAACCAATTTTACGCCATCTGGACAAGCTGCTTGATAGCCATCAAATTCTTCCTCGTTCACCGACGAGCGGCTGTGTAAGAAAATTTCGGTCAGCTTTTTCCCGTGAAGCGACTGGTAGGTGCTCAAGACTCCAGAAAGCAGACGTCGCGCACTTTCCCTGTTCAGGTGATATTCGCCCTTTCTTTCGGAATACCATCGGCCTTCGTCGCCGAGAAACACAACTCCGTCTCCATCGTTCAGAAACATTTGCGCGGCACTGCACGCGTTGTGGCTTGTCTCGGTATTCTTGAACGACACCCCCACGTAGCAAACGCCATCGCGGACGCCACCCAGCTTCCACGGCTTTCCACCAGCCTTGTAGTAGAGGGCGGTGGACACATTCCACGCGCGGTCGGATAGCGGAGTAAGCTGTCGTACGCCAAACCGTTGCTCTGCGGCTCCCAAGCGGAGGGTCGATTCGCGGATGATTTGAATCGGTATCTCCAACTCCATCACGCGGGCTTTGATTTGTCGGCGGAAGTCAACCGAGTATGCGTACTGCTCCGTCTCGTATGGTTCAAAGAAGTCTTCCATTTGCGACCGGATGTGCTGCTCCCGACTACCAAGACGGTGGCCGTGCCCACCTTGGAATCGCGAGAGAGGCCGACAGTTTGTGAAGACGAAGTCCGGAACGACGATGACAAAGAACCGGAACGGTTCATCAGATCTCTTCGCCGCTCTGATCTGACTTAGGAAAAGCGAGACAACGCCAAAAACGCGCTGATGTGCGTCAAGATTACTGGCCACATTTTTCACGACCCGTTCGTCGAGCTCTTCTACCCAGGCAGGCTCTGTCGGGAGCACCGCGTGAAACGCCTCCTCAAAGCCAGGAAAGTGCGGCCAAAGTACCTCGTTTAGATTGTCGTCGGTTGAAATCGGACCGTTGATCACTTTTACGAACTCACGGAAAGCTCCTACGCCGCTCTTTGTTCCGACGATGCCGTAACAAAGGTGCGATGGCTTTTCGAAACCTTTGGAGTCAACCGGGCCGAACAACGTCAAACCATCGCGCGGATGTTCCAGCATTTCGCCAGATGCAAACTCAAGCTTAGGTTCATCAAACAAGGTGACGCTATTCATCGATCTCTCCTTCCCCATGTTCGTCGAGAATCAATTCCGAATCGTGCGCATCTTCGGTTGATTCCTCCTTTTCCTCGGCAGGTTCGAGAATCCCTTCATTGAGACCGCGCGGCGATGCCAGCGAGACAAGACCCCGCTCAAGCACCAAGTCATCTTCGCCTGCGGGCGGCAGTCCGGTGAGGAGTTGTTCCGCAGCCATCAAACGGGTCAACCACTTGTCATTATACCACATCTTCGTCATGCGGCGACGCCGCGCCCCTACACTCTTGTCGAGAATCGGTTTTCCCTTTTCATCAAAGAACACCAGCGTCGGTGTCAGTTGAACGTGGAACCCCTTGCCTAGACCCCGAGCAAGCCGTAGGCGAAACGCAAAATGATGAAAATTCACCTCGCGGACACCCGCAGCCCGCCGAAACGTCACTCTGCCCCGGATGAGTAGCCAAGTCTTCTTCCCTCTAAATCCGGTGAAGGACAGTTTACCACCTTGAACAAACGTACCAGGCAGGAAGAACGTCTCTCTGAGCTTTAGATTTGGGTGTGCCAAACATCCGCATTTCGTGAGTCGCCGGGACAGCGCCTTCATGATGAGGCTTGCTGCAATGTCACGTGCGCGGACGTTGCGGAAAAACTCACATTCGGTCCACAACAGCTGCTCGGGCGTCGGTTTAATGCGGTCAGCAAACTCGGCAGGCGGGGGAATCAATGCCACCAAGGCATCCTGTGTGATTTCGTAGAACGCCCATGTCTTTTCTAGTTGTTCCCAATTCTCGGAGTTTAAGCTGCCCGCAACCTTAAACACTCGCAGAATGTTCGGGAAGGATTTCACCTTGATAAGGTTGGTCAGAAGTTGCTCGCCAGTGTCGTTCACCAAGTCTTCGCCGCGTGGAAAGCTGCAAGCTGCGAGTGGCGCGGCGTTTTCCAGCGAACACGGCGCTGATATGGAGTCGAGCTTCTTAACCAACGCACGCCAGCCGTCCGCCCAGCCACGAGTGAGGGAGATGTGTGAAACCGTGGTTGTAAGCCAGTCAAGCTCGCTGCCGTCCACCTTCAGTGGAATCAGAAAATCGGAAATCTTCCGCTGCTCCGAAATGTTCTGCGCCAATGTCCGCTCACCCGTCGGCTTCTGTTTCCGCAGCGAGTGTTCGGAAATCAGCGCCAGCATCCGAAATGTCCGATTCTTGATCGCCTCATCAATGGTCTGCGGCCACTGCTCACCGCCAAGCAGTTTGATCTGGTCATACCAGACTGGATGCCCTCGGGCCGCCAGTTTGCGGGCCAGCCACCGTGCCAACGCGACATCCTCAGATGCATAGCTAATGAACAAGTGGGTGGCTGTGCCCCCCGTATTTTGGATCGGCTTTACAGTGTCCATAGTTGGAGGTTTCGCTGAATAGCAGGAATGTTAAGTTCGTTGTGAAGCGAGAAATGCTCCTGCACTGCCTCTACAAGCCTCTGCGCCTTGTTTAAGGGCACATCAGGTGGGGCAAAAAGAAAGAGGGACCAAAGAGACGCATGCCGCTTCAGTAACTCAAGTTCAAGAACTTCGTGTGTCCCGCTTTTCGTTGGTGTTTTGGCGATTCTGAATATAGCCTTTGAATAGCCTGGTGCCGCAGGCGCACAATAGAGAACAACTTCCCCTGGCTCCATTCCACACTTAGCAGCAAGCTTGCGTTCCAACTCCCTTCGCGGCTCAGGTGAGAAAAGTCCATTCTCTTTCAATCGCGCACGAGTGTGGTTATACTGGTCAATGCTTACTTCGTCAGGCCTGAGCACGCGGGACCTAAAGACAGGCTTATATAGATCCCTTCCGATCAGCTTTGCCGCCATTTTCTTGCAAATTTCCGGAGTGGCCGCTTTGAGCCGAAGGAGTAGTTCGACATCCCCCATCACCTCCACTTTCTCCTCGGCGAACTGCTTTCCGGCTCCTTTGCTCACGCGTGCCTCGAGTAATGCTTTACCAAGCATTGCTCCGGCGGCTACTTTTACCGGGTGGGTATACACTTTCATAAAAAGTGCAAAGCGAGCCATTCGAAGATTCTCAAGTGCAAAGTTCACATCCAGCCGGCGTCCGTGTTTCCCAAAGCTCTGAGAAAGCAGGCGACCACCGTCCTCCGAAGGTTCAAACGCGAAGCGGCGGTAGATGGCCGAGTCAATTCGCTCATCGAGGCCGCAATAGAATGCATCACGATTGATGTAATCGATCACATCGGCGCCTCCAGCGGAAGCGACCAAATCTTCTACAAAAGCCCGTTTCTTGATTGATGCTTGCGGATCAAAATGATAAAGGGCTTGGCGTCCATAATCCGTCGATCTCAAAAGTTCTCCGAGACTCGACTTCGGTGAAAGAACTAGCCGGGCGATTCGGTCCACGTTTGCGTCATGACGCGTGAATATCCCGAGCTCGTCCTCAATAGTGTGACCGTAGCACATGTGAGTAACATCATGAACGAGGGCATATGTTCTTGCAAGGAGTCGCAATTCGTTATCGCCAGACGCTGTCCCCGTGATTGTACCGTAGATCTCCTGCATACTACGCAGAATTTTATCGACGACCTGCATTGAACCTAAGCTGTGGCCAAAACGTGTATGCTCGGCTCCGGGATAGACCAGATTTGAGAAGCCAAGCTGCTTAATCCAACGTAAGCGTTGGAATTCGCTCGAACCAAGAATCTGCCACTCGAAGTCCGTCATTCGAATATCGCCATGGAGGGGGTCCCGAATCACTCTTGGAAGTGTATATCCCTTCGCGGTGGATGTTTGGGGCGATTTTCGTGAGGAAAACAGCGACTGCAGCTGCTTAGCTTCAATTAAAGCAGCAGAGGGCACTGGCCGTAGGGCATCGTCGGTGGAAAGTAGTTTTCCAACGAAATCAACGAGGTCGCGTGAATAAGTATTATTGTAATGCTCAATTGGCAATGGCGGCTGGCGTTCCATTACATCTCGGAGGTGTCCTATGTCCTCATCGTGACTCACGGACCAAGGGTATGTCTGCGTCACTAGCAAATAGGCTACAACTCCGACAGCAAATGTATCGTGATTTGGCTTTGTGTCTTTGGGGTGTTGAAGCTTCGTCGGTGGGGAAAATCGGGAAGCTCCGATGTTCCAGAATGTGTCAGCCGAGTACGGCCTGTCTTTCCCGTCGCAACATCCAACATCGATCAACCATACCCGGTTCAACGATATATCAGCTATGATGTTGTTGTGCTTGATGTCACGGTGGTAGATTTCGCGATCGTGCATGTGTGTAACAGCATCAAGAATCAACACCAAAAGGTTGATGATCTGCAGCTCAGAGAACCACCCGCCCTGTTGCTTTTGCTGGTTTATCAGGGCCTCCAGAGTTTCTCCCCTCGCCAGCGACATCACGTAGTACGGACGCCCTGATTCCATGCCGTCTCCTCCCGGAACCAGCGAGGGAATAGAGGGATGATCAAGCGAGTGCAGCGCCCAAACCTCATTTTTCATGCGGATTTCTCCGTTGGCCGGCGGATCTGGCTTTAGCCATTTCAACGCAAGCTCCTCTTCTCCCCTGGTGACAGAGAAGACGTAACCATAAGCACCAGTTCCTAGCAGTTTTTCGACTTTGAACTCCCCAAACGAAGGTGGAGTCCCCGGCGGAAGTGGTTGTGGCTTTGTTGTGCTCATTCAGGATAAACGGGATTGACGTCGTGGCGGAGGGGATAGGCGTGCTCGGCGCCGAAGTCGGCCTTGATGCCGCGCGGGGCGAGATTCAGGTCGCCGGGGCGGTGGGCGGTGGTGCCGCTTTGTTTTGGCTGCTGCTGCCGCAGCCTCACCATACGGGCTCGAATGGCGAGACCAAATGGGCGCTGCCGCCCCGCCCATTTGACTTCATCCGTCTCCGCTGCGCTCCGGCTGTCTTCGCTGTAGGTGGAGATGTCGCCTCTATTGCCTTTCACGCCCGAGCGTGCGGCGTCGCTTTTGGAAGCAGGGCGATCGCACCGGCCCATCCCCCTGGGGGCTTTGATGAACTTAGCGCTCTGGGCGAACAGATCCACGGAGCCGCCGGAGGGGCAGGAGGGGGCGTAAAACTTACAATCGTTCTTTCGCCCAACGCTGCCGAAGCATGTGAGGGACCAATGGCGCGCGCCTCCTCCCCCTGCCTTCCGCCTTGCTCTACCATGCCGGATAGCATCCCCACACCCACCAGTGGCGGATGAGGCTTTCGGGATGGCTGACTGGGAACGGGCTGGCATTCGTGAGAGAATGCTAGCGAGGTTCCATGGTTTGGCGAGCGAAGAAATGCACTGGAATGGTGAAAATGGGAGAGATCGAGACTGCTGGAAAATCGGGCCATGGGACCAGCAGGACAACAGGTGGTTTGTCAAAAGAGCACCTCAGGGGGCGTTTACGGCCGTGGATGAGGGAACCCGGGGGAATCGGAGGGAGCGGCGATTGAGGAACAAGGATTGTTGAGCTGGGAAGGGCGGAGGCTGGCGGCCATGGGGCGGATTTACACTAAAAACGGCGGGAATTGATCAGGAGGGGCCGGAGAACGCGGAGAAAGAACCTGTTGCGCCCAGACCATCAGTCACCTGCCTGTTGAAGTGGCTGGACTCTGGTGTCCGTGCCCCGAGTGCCCACACTCCGTTTTCTCCGTCCCCTCCTGTTCCAAACCCTTCCGGCATTTAGTTTTACCCTGAGTGCAAGGCCCGAGTGGTGCGGGGCGATGGGGCTTCGGCGGTTGTTTTCCCAATTATCCTGCCCGGAATGATCCTGCCTTCTCCGGGGGCGGGGCTTGGCCGGCGGTAGGCTTGGGGCGCGGCGAGACTTGCAAAGTCTCGTTCCTTGGGCAGGAGCGTGATGGTGCATCGGTGATGGATTCGACCATGCTCGTTCCTGAAAGGATGCTGTTACGCAGGTGCACGAGAATACCCCCCGGCAGTGCGCAGGGAAGCTTTTTCCCCATTTCCTCGGAACCCTGACGCCGAAAATCCGGTGACTACGCTTGGCCGGGTTTTCGACGGTCCCCTACGCCTCTACCACCCGCTCCGCCAGCGGCTCCAGCTGATCCCGAAAGCGTACTACGCTGTCGACCGTCACCCGGGCGATTTCAGTCAGCGCCTCGTGGGTGAGGAAGGCCTGGTGGGCGGTGATGAGGACGTTGGGGAAGATGAGCAGGCGGGCCAGTTCGTCGTCCTGGAGAACTGCGTCGGAGTGGTCCTCGAAGAAGATGCCCGCCTCTTCTTCGTAAACATCCAGAGCCACCCCGCCCAGGTGTCCCGACTTGAGCGCCTCGATCAC
Source organism: bacterium (assembly GCA_031411255.1). Taxonomy (GTDB): domain Bacteria; phylum Verrucomicrobiota; class Verrucomicrobiia; order Verrucomicrobiales; family V1-33; genus JANOAS01. The sequence continues at coordinate 5,726 of JANOAS010000246.1, read as the reverse complement.
TGCGCCACTGTCCACCAGTTTCCCACGGCTCGTGTTCACCAGGTAGGCTCCCGGTTTCATCCGGGAAATGGTGGTGGCGTTCAGCAGGTGGTGCGTCTCCGGAGTCAGCGGCAGATGCAGGCTGACGACGTGGCTTTCGGCCAGCAGCGTCTCCAGACTGGCGTAGCTGATGCCGTGCTCCACGGCCCACTCCGCCACCGGCATCGGATCATGCGCCAGCACGCGGCAGCCGAAGCCGCGGAAAATCTGCGCGGTGACCCGCCCGATTTTCCCGGTGCCGACGATGCCCACCGTCTTCCCATGCAGGTCGAACCCGACCAGGCCGCTGAGCGAGAAATTCTGCTCCCGCACCCGGTTGTAGGCGCGGTGAATCTTCCGGTTGAGCGCCAGCAGCAGCGCCACCGTGTGCTCGGCCACCGCATGGGGGGAGTAGGCCGGCACCCGCACCACGGTGAGGCCCAGCTCACCCGCCGCTAGGCGGTCCACGTTGTTGAATCCCGCACACCGCAGCGCCACCAGCTTCACCCCCAGTCCGGCCAGCTTCGTCAGGCAGTCGCGATCCAGCCTGTCATTCACGAAGACACACACCGCCACCGCGCCCTGCGCCGAGCTGGCCGTCTCAGCCGTCAGCCGGAACTCATGCAGCCGCAAAACCACCTCCAGCCCGTCCACCGCGCGGCTGAAATAGTCGCGGTCGTAGGGCTTGGCATCGTAGAAGGCAACAGTGATGGGTGGCATGGTGGCAAGATTTCTGGAGACGGCGCTTTCGCCTGCCTGCGCTTTGGTCGGTCGTTTCCGGCACCCCACCCTCGATTTCGATTCCCCGAATGGCAAGCAGCCGCTTGACGGACCACCGCCCGCCACCTTCCCTCCCCCATCACGGCTGCGGTCCCCTCGTTTTGCCCAAGGCGGGAACAATCCGCTCCAGAAGCACGCCAAGGACCACGCCGACGGCATAGGCCAGGAGGTCCGGCGCGTTGAAAGTGGAGCCAAGAATGATCCGGCCGGGCAGCGTGGAGCGAAGGCCGTCGATCCAGGGAGCGTGATAGAGCTGAAGAAACTCGATCCCCCACGCAAAGCCCAGCGCGGCGAGAAACAATCGCAGGGTCGTGCTGCGGGGAAAGACGAAGCCGAAACTAAAAAACACAGCCAGCGCCCAGAGGGCATCGCCTCCGTATTTCGTGAGAAAGGCGGGAAGCGGCAGGAAGCGGGACCGCCACAACAGGCCCGCCCCGCCGACCAGCACCACCGCCACCGCGCAAACCGCCCGGTTCCGCGCAGCACGGCAGGCAGCCCCGTTCACCGGCATCCCCTCTCCCTCGTTTCGGTCGGTCATTCGTGGTTGCCTCCGTGTCCCCGTAGAGTGCCTCCCCTACCCCAGCAGCCCCAGCACCTCCAGCGGCGCGTCCACCAGCCGGGCGGCACCGGCGGCCCGCAGTTCCTCCCGGTCGCGGAATCCCCAGCCCGCGCCGACGCTGAGCATCCCGGCGTCATTCGCGCAGAGGATGTCCACGTCGCTGTCGCCCAGGAAAAGGATCTCGCCCGGCTCCAGGCCGAGCCGTTTGGCCACGATGACTGCGCCGTCCGGGGCGGGTTTCTTGGGCGTGCCCTCCACCTGGCCGAGCACCACCTCCCAGGGCCAGCCGGGCAGGAGCTTCGCCACCACCAGCTGGGTGAAGACGTCCGGCTTGTTTGAATACACCGCCAGCCGCACCCCGCGCTCCACCAGCGCCGCCAGCAGTTCCGGGATGCCGGGAAATGGCGGAGAATCAAAGTCCCACCGGCGGCTGTAGCTGTCGCGGTAGAGGTCGTAGGCCTTGCTGATGGTCGCCTCGTCCCGGTGCACGGCGGGCAGGGCACGGGTGGCCAGCGTCTGCGCGCCGTCGCCCACCATTTGCCGGTAGGCGGGCAGGGCGTGCGCGGGGAACGCCATGCGGCGCAGCGCGTCGTTCATGGAGTCCGCCAGGTCGCCCAGCGTGTCGAGCAGCGTGCCGTCGAGGTCGAAGATGATTGCTTTGATTTTCATGGATGCGGCTGCAGCGCTACACACGCCCCGCGCCCGCCGCCACTCAAAATGCGCCCCCGCTGTAAAACTTCCCTCCTGCGCGGCTTAGAAAAGCGGATCATCCGTCACCGGCAGGGAGGGACGCCAGAAGGCCCGTGAGGCCGTGGGCGGGGTCACGCGGTAGTAGGTGCCGCGGGTGTCCGTGGCCGCACTGGTTCTGACGGCGGCCCAGATCCTCAAGTCAGTGCTGGCCAGTACTGTGGCCGGGCGGCTCTGGTTTCGGGCCACCAGGTCCACCCGCCCGTCGCCCACGGGCTGCATCTCGAAATAGGGAGGCGCATCCGCCACCGCAGAGTTCGTGCCCTGCAGCCACTCCGTGATCAGGCTGCGTCCGTCACCGTCCGCATCCAGCAGGGTGCCCGGGCCGGTCAAGCGGCCGAAATTTTGCATTTCATATCCGTCGAGGACGCCGTTCTCGTCCGCATCTCCTCCGGAGATGGCCGTGTCGGCAAACAAAGCGCAGCCGGTTTGCACCAGACTGCCCGATGTGCAGAGCAGCAATGCATAGCCTTCGGGAAAAGTCAGCGGCATCAGGCCGCCGATCTGCGTCCACGCTGTCCCGTTCTGCGAGTATTCCGCCTTTGTCCCCCCACCCAGATACGTGACGCGCAGCCACAGCGGAAAGGACAGCCCCGTGACCGGCCCGCCCGAGACTGTGCCCGGGGAGAAGGTCCGGCCCTCCATCCACAAAGTCCCGCCAGGAGTAACCACCAGCCTCATCCCCACCCCCGCCTCAAGCCCGATGCCGGCCTCTGCCGCTGGGTTCAGCGCGGTGAAGGACTCCAGTTTTGTCTGCACTGCACGGCGAAAAAACCGCGTCGCCTGCCGTGCCGTGACCCGGCTGGCCGTCCCCGGGTTCACCGAGGTGCCCGTCCCCTCCAGCAGGATTCGCCCATTGATGCGCCCCCCGCGGACCAGAGTCGCCCCCTCCCCCGAGGCGTACCATAGCGAGCCTGCCGGGAACGGCACGACCGGCACGGCGGTAATGTCACCGGCGCCCGAGTTCAGCACTCCGGCAAAAAACGAAACCGCAAAGAACAGGGCGAGGGATTTCATGGGGCAGCCCGGTTTTACCCCGGCCGCCTTCCGGCGGTCAAGCTTCTACGGTGAAGCTTCTTGAAATTTTCCACCGCAAGCGCCGCAGGCGCTGGTTCACTTGGTTGCCCCGGTCTCTGCCTCGTCCTCTACCAGGAAGGCGTGGCTGCACAGATCCGCGTACAGCCCGCCCTGCGCCAGCAGCTCCGTGTGCGTGCCCTGCTCCACGATGCGCCCGCGGTCCAGCACGTAAATGCGGTGCGCGTGTCGCACCGTCGAGAGCCGGTGGGCGATGACAAAGCTCGTCCGGTTCACCATCAACCGGTCCAACGCCTGCTGGATCAGGCGCTCCGTCTCCGTGTCCACGCTCGCCGTGGCCTCGTCCAGCAGCAGGATGGGCGGGTTCCGCAGCAGCGCCCGGGCGATGCTCACCCGCTGCTTTTCCCCCACGCTCAGCTTCACCCCGCGCTCGCCCACCTCCGTGTCCAGCGTCTGCGGCAGCCGCCTCACGAAGTCCGCCGCATTCGCCGCCTCCAGCGCCGCCCACAGCTCGTCATCGCCCGCCTCCCGCTTGCCCAGGCGCAGGTTGTCCCGCACGGAGCCGTTAAAGAGGAAACTCTCCTGCGTCACATAGCCGATGGCCGCACGCAGGCTGGATTTCTTCGTTTCCGCCACCGGCTGGCCGTCCACCAGGATCTGCCCGCCCGCCGCCTCGTAGAAGCGGCACAACAGATTGATCAGCGTCGATTTTCCCGCGCCCGTCGGCCCCACCAGCGCGATCGTCTGCCCCGGCTCCGCCACCAGGGAGACCCCGCTCAGCGTGGCCACCCGCTCATTGTAGGCGAAGGAAACATCCTTAAACTCCACCCGCCCCGCCAGCGGCGACGGCAGCTCCCGCCCCTCGTCCAGCCCCGGCTCCTCCTCCGCATCCAGGATGCCGAAGACCCGCTCCCCCGCCGCACGCCCCGCCTGGATGATCTGGTTCAGCGAGTGCAGCCGCCCCACCGGCTCGTAGAAAAGACTCAGCGAAAACAGAAACGCCCCCAGCTGCCCCAGCGTCAGATCCCCCGCCAGCGCCGCCCGCCCGCCGAAGTACAGCACGATCACCGCCCCCGTGCTCCCGATGAAACTCATCGCCGGATTGTACGCAGACCACGCCCGCATCACCTTCAGCGTCGCGTCCCGGAGCGCCTGGCTCGCCCGGTTGAACCGTGCGTGCTCCTCCGTCTCCAGCGTGTACGCCTTGATCTGGCGGATGCCCCCCAGGTTGTCCATCAGCAGCGAGTTCATCGCACTTGTGGCCACCCGCGTGCCCCGGTAGCGGTCCTTCGCCGTCAGCGTGTAAAAAAGCGCCCCCAGCGCCAGGAACGGGATCGGCAGCATCGCCAGCGCCGCCAGCTTCGCATTCATCCAGAAAAGCACCGAGCCCACCCCCACGATCTGCAGCACGGCGATCAGCCCCTGCTCCACCCCGTCGATCAGCACCCGCTCCACCGCCGTCACATCCTCCGACACCGTCGTCATGATGTCCCCCGTCGGCCGGCTGTCGAACCACGGCAGCGGCAGCCGCTGCAGCTTCGCATACAGGTCGCTCCTCAGGTCATAGATCACCTTTTGCTCAAAAGTGTTGTTCAGCAGGATCCGCAGGGAGTTCAGCAGGTCCCGCAGCAGGTACGCCCCCAGCGCCAGCCCCACCCACAGCCCAAGGTCGCCGGATTTCCCGTGCGGGATCACGTCGTCCAGGATCTTCCGCACCGCCTGCGGGTAGACCAGCACCATCAGCGTACCCGTCACGGCACAGAACAGCTGCGCCGACGCCAGCCCCGGGTAGCGGCGCAGCCAGGCAAAGACTCTCAGAGTGGTCGACATGGTGGGAAATAAAGCAAAACCCCGCGGCAGACAGCGCGGGGAGCCCGCACCTTGGCGCGGATTTCCCGTCCAGCATCGAAAAAGTCTGGTTTACACGCGCCCCAAGCCGGATATGAATACCCCATGCTGGCGCCCGTCGCCGCATGGAAGGGTGGCTGAGTGGTTGAAGGCACCTGACTCGAAATCAGACGTAGGGGCAACTCTACCGTGGGTTCAAATCCCACCCCTTCCGCCAGTTTTCTCAATCATGGCCCCGCCCCCCGAGACGCCATGCGGTTCACGGGGCCTCCGCGGATGCAGACCCGGGTTTCGGGCACGCCGCCTTCCGGACCTTCCCGACGCTCCGGTTTCTGAGAACGCCAACGGCGTGCCGCCCTCCAGCCTGAAGACGGAAGGGGAATAGGGCAGAGAGCGGAGGATTGACGAGTGATGAGCAAGGATTTTTGATTTGGGAAGAGCCGGACCGGGACGGCAGCAGGGCACCCGCACTCGACATTGGAAAGTCGAACCACGTCGTACCCCAAGACTTCTCAACTCAAAAATCCTTGCTCATCAATCGTCAATTCTCCCCTCCCCCCACGCCTCCCACCCAGCAGCCCACCTCCCCCCGAAAATCTCCTGCATCCCCATTCGCTTCTATTCGCGTCCATTCGCGGTCGACCCGTCGCCCCGCCGCGCCCCCCTCGCCCCCCTCGCCCCCCTCGCCCCCCTCGCCCCCCTCGCCATCACCCACTTACTGACCCACAGCCGCCGGGAA
>JANOAS010000245.1:0-4849 GCA_031411255.1 bacterium | reverse complement strand
ACATGGGGATTTACCATGGCCGGACACGTCCTCAAACTGCGGGCGCTGGCCCACAGCGCGGGAGAGCGCTGGGCAGGGCTTTGGCGGGGCATTGTAACACAAAAAGCCGCGTGATGTTACATGATTTTGCGGTCGCACCCCGCCAGCGGCACTTTCCTCTCGATAGAAGTGTCGCTCCGCGAATCACGGACGGCCGGCGGGACGCCAGCGCTCCCAGGGCGGCACCCTGCCTCCCCCATCCGCGTCCCTCCGCGTCATCCGCCGTTCCCCTCTCGCGTGGCTCGGGTCGTCTCCCCCACCCGCCACGCAGAGTGCGCCGCACACCGGGGAGCCCCCCCTACCACTCCAGCGATTGGCTGGAAGCCCTCCCGAGTCTCCAGTGGGCGAAACTCGCTCCGAGTTGCAACCCTGGGGCATTCCAGAAGGTTTCCCACAGCCCCTCCAAAAGCCCCCCACTCCCCATCCCGGATGTGATCAAGGTTTGGGAAACAAACAACGACGGCGTCCTCTCCCGAGAGGAAATCAAAGCCGGCCGCGAAGCCGCCAAGGCTGCGTTCTTCGCGAAGTGGAACGCCGACAAGGACGGCAGGCTGGACAAGGACGAACTCAAGGCCGCCTTCGAAGCTTGGAAAGCCGTGCACCCGAAACCAGTCGATCCCCCAACGACTGGTGGCGGCACCCACCCTCCGCGCCCGCCCAAGCCACGGCCTCTGCACGGGCCGAAACCTCCCGTCGTGCCTCCGGTCACGCCAACGGCCTGATCGCGGGCTCTGAAGTTTGGAATCAGCTTAGGCAAAGGGTTTGTCCGTCTGTGCACTACGCGGTTATTTAACGGGAAAGCCTGACACCTTTAACAAGAACAAACCTGCGTTAAGATTACTTTTCATGAGGTCGCCATTCGTTCAACAAACCTTTGAACGCATCGTCATCAAACCTTTCAAAAAGATCGTCCAGTGGCATGTACAGCAGAAAATCGCTCTCCCTCTCCTGCGCATCAAGATACAAGTAAAGACCATACGGCTCTAGCAGGGAGTAGCCTCCGTCGTCTGCTGATCGAGTGTTAAGCAAAGGAGTTGCGTTGATGCGCAGCCAGGCCTTTATGCGGGCAATTTCCTCTGCTTTGTCAAACCTGTAAGTGTCAGAGTGAATGCCTCCCCCCTCGCGCTTGAGCCGGACCAGCCGAACATGTTTTGTGGCCTCAATCAGCCCTGATCCAATGCGCAACCAGCGTGTTCCATTGAGTTTATGGCTCGGGTTGACTTCAAGTCCTTTCCGGTTGACAGCACTGTCTGCAACCAGCGATGTGGATATTGCCAACAAAAGGCTGGCAGCGAGTAGCTTAATCGCGAAATGCGCATTCATGGTTCCGTGGCAGCAATGACAAAACTTAACAATTAAAGACTAATATGGCCCTGGAGTCTGCGTCTGCGGTTGCGAAAAGGGTCTGCCCATCTGCGCACCCCGCCCCGCGGCCAAGCCTACGCAAGAATTCCCTTCACCACCTCGCCGTGCACGTCGGTCAGACGGAACTGGCGGCCCTGGTAGCGGTAGGTGAGCGCCTCGTGGTTGATGCCGCAGAGGTGCATGATGGTGGCCTGCATGTCGTGGATGTGGACCGGGTCCCGGGTGATGTTCCAGGCGAAGTCATCCGTCTCCCCGTAGGTGGTGCCGCCCTTCACGCCGCCGCCGGCGAGCCACCAGCTGTAGGCGCGGCCAAAGTGGTCGCGGCCGGCGGGCTTGGCGGGGTCGCCCTGGCCGAAGGGGGTGCGGCCAAATTCCCCGCCCCACGTGACGAGGGTGTCGTCGAGCAGGCCGCGCTGCTTGAGATCGGTGACGAGGCCGGCAGAGGGCTGGTCTGTGTCCCGGCACTGTTCGGCGAGCTGGGTGAAAAGATTTCCGTGCTGGTCCCAGCCGGCGTGCATGAGCTGGACGAAGCGCACCCCGCGCTCCAGGAGGCGGCGGGCGATGAGGCAGTTGTTCGCGTAGGTCCCCTTCACCAGCACGTCGGGCCCGTAGAGGTCGAGCACGTGCTTCGGCTCCTTGGAGAAATCCAGCAGATCCGGCACGCTGGCCTGCATGCGGTAGGCCATTTCGTACTGGGCGATGCGGGTGTCGATCTCCGGGTCGCCATAGTCGGCCAGGTGCTGGGCATTCATGGCCTGGAGGTCGTCCAGCAGGGCGCGGCGGCCCTCGCGGCTCATGCCGGCGGGGTTTTGCAGGTAGGGCACGGGGTCTCCGGTGTTCCTGAAGCGCACGCCCTGGTAGCGGCTGGGGAGAAATCCGCTGCCCCAGTAGTAGTCAAAGAAGAGCTGGCCGCAGGTCTTGCCCTTGTCAGACGAGGTCATGGCGACAAAGGCGGGCAGGTCGCTCGCCTCGCACCCCAGCCCGTAGCTGAGCCACGCGCCCATGCTCGGGCGGCCGGGCACCTGGGAGCCGGTCATGAAAAAGGTGACGCCCGGCGCGTGGTTGACCGCCTCGGTGTTCATGGAGCGCACGACGCAGATGTCATCCGCGATGCCGCCGATGTGCGGGATGAGGTCGCTCAGCTCCGTGCCGCAGCGGCCCCGGCGCTGAAAGGGTTTGATGGACGGCGTGATCGGCCACTTCTTGTTTCCCGCCGTCATGGTGGAGAGCCGCGTGGTGCCGCGTATGCTTTCCGGGATGTCCTGCCCGGCCATCTTTGTGAGGACGGGCTTGGGATCGAAGAGATCCAGGTGCGAAGGCCCGCCGCCCTGCCACATGCAGACGACGCGCTTCGCCTTCGGGGCAAAGTGGGGCAGCCCCGGCAGCCCGGCCTGGGCGGAGGCGGCAGCGGCGCGGGCGCCCCCCGGCTGGAGCAGTGAGGCGAGCGCGATGCCGCCCAGCCCCTGCGCCGTGCGGCCAAAGAACTGCCTGCGGGTGACGCGCTGGAGATTCGTGAAGAGTTCGTCGTTCATGGCGGGGGCGGGATTATTCGTGATTGAGGGCTTCGTCGAGGTTCAGCAGGGCGAGGCAGACGCAGGAAAAAGCGGCGTGGGCGGGCACGTCGGGCAGGTCCGCTTTCGGCGCGGCGCCGCTGGTCACCACGGCCTCGGCAGCCTTCGCATCCGCGGTGAAAATGGCGAGCTGGCGGGCATACATGCGCTCCAGCAGTTCCAGCTCCTGCGGCTTCGGCGAGCGGGAGAGCACGCGGCGGAAGGCGTGGGTGAACTGCGCCGGGCGGTCCGGTGCGGCCTTCATCGCCCGCGCGGCCAGGACGCGTGCGGCCTCGGACCACGTCACGTCATTCAGCGTGGTCAGCGCGTGCAGCGGCGTGCAGGTCTGGCCCGGGCGCACCTTGCACGACTGGCGCACGGACACGTCAAACATGTTCGCCGGGCCGATCGTCCGCCGCCAGAAGGTGTAAAGGCTGCGCCGGTAGAGGTCCGCGCCGGAGGAGGCCGGGTAGGTGAAGTCCCGCTCCTTCGTGATGGCGAGGTTCTCCCAGATGGCGTCCGGCTGGTAGGGGTAGACGGGCTTCCCGCCCATCCGCGAATCCAGGAGCCCGCTGGCCGCGAGCGCCACGTCCCGGAGCAGGAGTGAACTCAGGCGGAACCGGCTGCTGCGGGCAAAGAGCGTGTTCTCCGGATCCTTCTGCGCCAGCGCCGGCGTCACCCGGCTCTGCTGCCGGTAGGTGGCGCTGGTGACCAGGCTGCGGACCACTTTTTTCATGCTCCAGCCCTGCTCGCGGAAGTCCACGGCGAGCCAGTCCAGCAGCTCCAGGTGGACCGGCATCGAGCTTTGCACGCCGAGGTCCTCGGACGTCTTGACCAGACCGGTGCCGAAGAACGTTTGCCAGAAGCGGTTCACCTGCACGCGGGCCGTCAGCGGGTGGCCCGGCTGGAAGAGCCAGCGGGCAAAGCCGAGCCGGTTGCGCGGCGCATCCGCAGGTGGCGCGGGCAAAAAGGCGGGCGTGGCTGCGGTCACCTCATCTTTTGGCGCGAGGTAGTTTCCCCGGTCGAGGATGTTTGTCTTCCGCGGCTTCGCATCGGACATGACCATCACGCGGGGCACCTGGTTTTTGAAATCCGTGAGCGCCTTGTCCGCCTGCTGCTTCTTCTTTCGCGCCGCCGCCACTGGAGCCGGAGCGCCCGTGGCCAGGAACTGGGTGCGCACTTTCTCCGCCTCCTCTTTTGACCGCGCGGCCGGCTCCTTCGCCAGGGCAGCGGTCACCTCGGCGGGCAGGTTCACGCGGTCGGATGGCTGCGGGGCCGTGGTGGTGGAGATGCGGAAACGGCCCAGCTGGTGCTGCTTGTGCGGGGACTGAAACTCGAAGGTCAGCACCATGGGCTCCGCCGGGGCAGGCGCAGACAGGGGCTCGGCCAGCTGGACGACCAGGCTGTGGGGCACTGCCGTGTCGGGGTAAAAAGCCCACGCTGTGTCCGGGTTGTCATCGATCACCCCGCCGGGGGAAAAAGTGCCCTGCGTGTAGTCGGCCGAGGCCGCAGAGAAGGCGACCTTCTTTCCTCCGATGGTGAGGAGCAGCCGCGTGAGCACCGCATTCCCGCTGTCAGAACGGCCCGCTCCTTTTGACGGCAGGCGCTTGTCCGGGATCGTCTCGATGCGCAGCCCGGTGAGGTTCGCGACGGTGCCCGGCAGCTCGATCGTGTAGTTCGTTTTGTCCGGGCGCGGGCCGGTGGCGAAGATGGAAAGATCATCCTGCACGGTCAGCGTCACGCCTTCGCCTGCGGTCGCCGAAAGCGGGCGCAGAATCGTCCAGCCCACCGCCGCATCACCTGCCATGGCCTTTTCCCAAGCCGCGAACGCCGCCGTTGTCTCCGGCGAATCCGCGAAATGCTTTTCCTCCTGCGCCACAGTCGCCACGTCGTTC
>JANOAS010000244.1:0-25393 GCA_031411255.1 bacterium | reverse complement strand
CACGGCGCTGCTGGCGCCGGTGCGGGCCTCGGGCCGGAAGGACTTCACCGCCGCGCTGGAGGACTACGCGGCCAACAAGTCCCTGGCCGTGACGCTTGTCACCAATCAACGCCTCGCATAGTCATATGCGGAAACCCTGCTCGACGCGCGGGGGTGGCGAGAAAGGCCTCGGCCGGGATGGTTTCGCCGGACTCCAGGCGGACCGTCACCGGGACGCGGTGGAAGAAGGTGCCCTCGAACGCATCCAGCCTGGCGGTGGCTGCGGCATCAACGTCGAAATAAACGAGGCCGCTGGTGCTGGCAGCCGGGTCATCCGGGACCAGTGCGGGAAAGGTGTGGCCGGTGACGCAGAAGGCGGTATGTCCGTCCAACACGGCTGGCGTCGTGGCAAAATCCCTCCCCACCACCTCCTGCCAGACGGTGGGAAACATGAGGGAGCCGTAGGCGAAGAGCGTCACAAACACAGGCTGCCTAGATAAGCAGCAATCACGCCAAACCATTCATCAGCGCGGCATATTGAGCGGGGAAAGAGCATTTTCCCCGCTCATGGCGGATGGTGCGGTCGCGCCTCAGGCTTTGGCCAGGAGGTCTTTCACCGCATCGCGCTCTTCGCGGAGTTCGGTGTGGGTGAGGTCGATCCGGCTCTGGCTGAATTCATTCACCGGCACGCCCTGGATGATTTCCCATTTGCCGCCGGCGGACTTGATGGGGAAGCTGAAGAGGAGTCCCTTGTCGATGCCGTAGCTGCCGTCCGAGCAGACGGCCACGCTCTGGCAGTCGCCGGCCCGGGTGGTGCCAGTCAGGCTGGCCACGGTGTCAACCACGGCGTTCGCGGCGGAGGCGGCAGAGGAAAGACCGCGCGCCTTGATGATGGAGGCCCCGCGCTGCTGCACGGTGGTGATGAAGCCGCCCTTCAGCCAGTCGTGGTCGGAGATGACTTCGATCACCGGTTTTCCGGAGATCTTCGCATTGAAGAAATCAGGATACATCGTGGAGGAGTGGTTGCCCCAGATGGCGAGGTTGCTGACCTCGCTGACGGGCACGCCCGCCTTGTGGGCCAGCTGGGATTTGGCACGGTTTTCATCCAGGCGCGTCATGGCGAACCAGCGGTCGCGCGGCACGTCGGGGGCGTTGTTCATGGCGATCAGGCAGTTCGTGTTGCACGGATTGCCCACCACGAGGACGCGCACGTCTGAGGCGGCGTTTTTCTGGATCGCCTGGCCCTGCCCGGTGAAGATTTTCCCATTGATGTTGAGCAGGTCTGCCCGCTCCATCCCGGCCTTGCGCGGCACGCTGCCGACGAGCAGGGACCAGTTCACCCCCTCAAATCCGCGGTCGAGGTCCGCCGTCGGGACGATCTCGTGCAGAAGCGGGAAGGCGCAGTCCTCGAGTTCCATGACCACGCCGTTGAGCGCCTCCAGCGCGGGGGCGATCTCGATCAGGTGCAGCGTGACCGGCTGGTCCGGGCCGAACATCGCCCCGGAGGCGATGCGGAAAAGAAGGGAATAACCGATTTGGCCGGCGGCGCCGGTGACTGCGACTTTGATGGGTGCTTTCATGGATGATTCAGGGTAAATGGTGGCTGCACTCCGGCGAGCATTCGCAGGTGCAGCGGGCAGGCGTCACGGCTACCCGCGCCCGGATGCGCCGCAAGAGGTTTTTCGCCTGCGGTGCAATCCTTCTGCCACCCGCTGCAAAGGCCACGCAGCTGGGGAAACCGCGAATAGACGAAGAAACGCGAATGCTGAAGGCCGGCAGGATGATCAAAAGTTATTCAATGCGCTGGTTTTGAGTGATTAGGTTTTTGAGCAGGCGTGCTCTAAAATTTCGTTTTCATCAGGCGTAGGGGACACCGATCGAGCCGCTGGCGGGCGCGTGGACCCTGTTTTGGCCAGGGACCATTCCAGGATGCATCCTAGAATGGTCTGGACTATTCTGGGATGCATCCTAGAATAGTCCCTGTGAGCAAACGCCAGCGACTTTACACCTCCATTCTTCAGGATCATTTGGCGAAACACCGCCAGATGGCCTTTGTTTCCGGGCCCCGGCAGGTGGGTAAGACCACCGTCTGCCGTTCGCTCGGCGGCACCTATGTCAACTGGGACAACAGTGACGACCGGCGTCAATTGCTGCTTGGGCCTGCCGCCATGGCCACGCTTGTCGGGCTGGACCGTTTGCAGGCCGGGCCGCGTGTGGCTGTGCTGGACGAGGTGCACAAGTATTCAAAATGGAAATCCCTTCTGAAGGGCTTCTTTGACACACACGGTGAGGAGGTGAAACTCCTGGTCACAGGCAGCTCGCGACTGGACATTTTCCACCGGGGTGGTGACAGTCTCATGGGGCGCTACCTGCTGTACCGGATGCACCCGTGGTCTGTGGGCGAGTGCCTCAGGACGGGGCTGCCGGAGCAGGAAATCCACCCGCCGGGGGAGCTGGCCGCAGCCGACTGGGACGCGCTCTGGGAGCACGGCGGGTTTCCCGAGCCTTTCCTTCAGCGGAACAGCCGTTTCACGAGGAGGTGGCGCTCGCTGCGTCACGAGCAACTCTCCAGGGAGGATCTGCGCGAGGTTGCGCAGCTCGTGGACTTGGGGCCCATGGAGACGCTTATGCAGCTTTTGGCTGAGCGCAGCGGGCGGCAGCTCGTTTATGCAAACCTTGCCCAGGAAATCCAGACGGGCGCGGACACGGTGAAACGCTGGATCGACCTGCTGTCCCGCATGCACTATGGATTCACCGTCAAGCCATGGTTTGCGAATGTGACCAAGGCTCTCCGGAAGGAGCCCAAGTGGTTTCTGCGCGACTGGAGCGGGCTGGGCGATGAGGGAGCACGGGCGGAAACCATGGTCGCCTGCCACCTGCTCAAGGCCGTGGAGGGCTGGACGGATCTTGGTTTTGGGGATTTCGAGCTGCGCTACCTCCGCGACAAACAAAAACGCGAAGTCGATTTCCTGGTCGTCCGCGACCGGAAGCCGTGGTTCCTCGTCGAAGTGAAACTCTCCGACACGCACCTTTCGCCCTCACTGGCCTATTTCCAGCGGCAAACTGGGGCACCGCACGCGTTTCAGGCCGTCTTGAACCTTCCGTACGAGCCGGCGGACTGTTTCCGCGTCAACCACCCTGTGGTGGTGCCTGGCAGGACGCTGCTGGGGCAGTTGTGGTGAGGGGGATGCGAGATTGCGAGGCGAAGTCTGCCTTCCCGGGCGCGGGGAGGCTGTTTTCAGAAAGCCCTTAGCCCGACGTTTCCACCGCCCCGGACAGCAGCGGGGGCGGAGTTTCGTCGTCGAAGATGGCGGTGACGGAGGCGTGGGAGAAGGATTTTTCCGAGACCTGGAGGGAGGAGGAGATACCGTCGATTTGCGCGCCGAGGTCGGCGGAGTCGCGGGAGGTCATGCCGACTTCGCAGAGGTGGGTGATCTGCTGCTCGGTCTTGGAGATTTCGGCGCAGGCCAGCTCCCAGTTTTCCATGGCGAGGGAGTGGTTCTGGATGCGCTCATTGAGGGTGCGGATGCGGTCGCGGATGGAGGTGGTGAGGCGGCCGTCGGTGCCTGCGGTGATGCCGGCGGTGGTGTCGCGGGCCTGGGAGGATTTCAGCTCGGCCTGGGCGGCGGCGAGTTCCTTTTCCATGTCCTGGCGGCTGGCGGTGGTGAGGAAGCGTTCGAGGCCGGACTTCTGGTGGAGGAGCTTGAGGAAGAGCCAGAGCATGCGGTCGAGGGACTCTCCGCGGAAGGACTCCTCGCCCTCGCCGGCGGAGGTGGAGTCCATGCGGCGGCGCAGGGTGAGGAGGGCGGCGCAGCGCTGGCGGAGGGTCTCAAAGCGGGTGAAATCCTCCCGGCTGAGGAAGGAGGCGAGCTGCTGGAAGCGGTCGTTGGCGGCCTTCACCTGCGGGCTGGAGGCGGCGGTTATGGCCTGGCCGCGAAGCACATTCTGAAAACGTTCGTTTGTGCCGAGCAGCCCGAGGTAGCCGATCTCCAGGCCGAGAACGATGGGCAGGAAGGCCTCGGGATGCCCGCTGAGGAAGGCGAAGGCTGCGCCCGCGCCGAGCCCGAGGAGGTTCCAGTGCCACTTGGCCGCCCTGAAAAGGGAGGCAATCATGCCGTCATCTGTCATAAGGGAGCCACAGAATCCGAATTCGCGCGATTCTCAACCTCAAGCTGGTCGATGAGGGCGCGAACTTGAAGGACGGATTCCTGAAAGGCGGGTTCCGCCTGCATGAGGCGGGCGGGGCGGTCGGGCGGGGCGACAAGCAGCTCGTGCACGATGCGACCGGGTGAGGGGCTGAAAATGTAAACGCGGTCGCCGAGGTAGACGGCCTCGGGCACGTCGTGGGTGACAAAGAAGACGGTGGCCTCCAGCCCGCGCCACAGCTCGACGAGGAGGTCCTGCATCCTTTCCCGGGTGGAGGGGTCGAGGGCGCCAAAGGGCTCGTCCATGAGGATGATCTTTGGCTCCATGATGAGGGTGCGGGCGATGGCGACGCGCTGGTTCATGCCGCCACTGAGCTGGTGGGGGTATTTCCCTCCGTCGCGTTTCGGATCGAGCCCGACGCGGCGGATCCACGCCTCCGCCTTTTCCACTCGCTCTTTTTCCGGCACCCGGGCGCACTTGAGGCCGAAGCCGACGTTCTCGAGCACGGTGCGGTGGGGAAAGTTGGCGTAATCCTGGAAGACAAAGCCGCGGTCCGAGCCCGGGCCGGTGACGGGCTTGCCCTTGACAAGTACTTCGCCGGTGGTGGCGGGGAAATGCGGGGCCAGCCCCGCGAGCAGGCGGAGTACGGTGCTTTTCCCGCAGCCGCTGGGCCCGAGGACGCCGATGAACTCGCCCACTTTTGGATTGTCCTCGACGGCGAAGGTGACGTCGCGGATGGCGGTGAAGGCTTTCCGGGTCCCGTGGTCGTAGGTCTTGGTGACGTTCTTGAAGTCGACGATGAGCGGCAGCTCGCCGGAGGGCGGGGGCACGCTCTTCAGTTCGCAGGGCGAGTCGCCCGACTGGAGTTCAGCTTTCGGCATTTTTCAAATAAGGGAAGGCCACGCGCTGGAGGCGCAGAAAAAGGCGGTCAATGCCCCAGGCGAGGAGGCTGATGATGATGAGGCAGAGGTAAATGTGCTCGTTCGGCCCCCGCCGCTGGCTCTGGTTGATGATGTAGCCGAGCCCGCGCCCGGCATTGATGACCTCGGCGAGCATGATGTAGCCGAAGGCCAGGCCAAAGAGCAGGCGGAGGCTGTTGGCAATGTCAGGCATGGCAAGGGGGAGGACCACTTTGCGCAGGGCCTGGTGGCTGAGGATGGGATACCAGAGGCCAAACCCGAGGGCTGCACCGCCGGCGAAGCGGCCCCAGAACCCAACCGTGCCAAGCTCGACAAGCCACGTATGGGCCGGGTCGACGTCTGCCTTGAGGGCAAACCAGCCAATGCTGGCGACGAGGGCGTAACCCAGGGCGATGAAACCGGAGAGGCGGCCGCCTTTGTCCGGTGTCTGGTGGGCGCCCAGCGTGTAGGCGGTGTCCAGGTAGCGGTCGGGCACGGCGAGGGCGGCGAGGGTGGAGTTGGACAGCACGAAGGAGACGGAAGCGAGGAAGATGAAGGCCACCTTCTGCATCTCGCCCAGGCCAAACCACATCATGGTGAGGGGAATCAGGGCGGCGATGGGAATGTTCCGCCCGAAGATGCTGAAGGGGCGCAGGAGGGCGTCCAGCCGTCGGTAACACCCGGCGATGACGCCCAGCGGCACGCCGATGGCGGCGGCCACGAGGAAACCGCCGAAGACGCGGGCGAGGCTGGTGAGGATGCTGAGTGAAAGCTCTTTTTCAAACCAGAGTGAAGGGAAGGAGCGGAGCGTGTCCGCCGGACTCGGCAGGGTGAGCGGGCTGAGGATGCGCTCCCCGGGCTCACCGCGCGTGAGGAACCACCACACGAGCAGGGTGAGAAGCACCGCAGAGATGCTGTGCACGGCGCTCTCCACCTGCATCGGCTGCTGGCGGATGGTGCGGGCGCGGTCCATCCACCTGGCCAGCACGTTGGGCGGGGCCGTGAGCACAGGCTGGATGAGAGCGGCGGTGTCGACCGGCCCCCCGGCGGTGACTCCATTATTGGGAGCCGGGGTGGGCGAGGCGGGCCTGTCCTCCTGCGGGGGGCGGTCTAACGTACCGTCGCTCATTCCGGGTGCTCCAGGGAAATGACTTTGATCTCCACGCGGCGGTTCTTGGCGTGGTTCTCAGGATCGGTCGGGTCGGAGGGGCGCTCCCAGCCGGCGCCGTCTGTGCTGAACTGGTTCGGGTTGAAGTTCGGGAACTTGCGAACCAGCTCCGTCTTCACCGAGGCGGCGCGGTTGGTGGAAAGTTCCTTCACCAGCTGCGGGCTGACCGAGCCGCGCATGGAGGAATCCGTGTGGCCCTCGACGACGATGTTCGCTCCGCCGTATTGCGCGGCCAGTTTTCCGACCTCTTCCAGCACGGCGTCGACGTTCGGGTCGTAGGGTGTTTCCACATCCACGCCGTTCTCGCGCTTGGTGACCGTTTTCCGCAGGTCCCAGGAGTTCGGATAAAAATGGAGTGTAATGACTTTCGTGAGGATCTCGCTGCCCTCGGCCTTGACTGACTGGACGCTCTTGGGTGCGAAGTTGACCTGGTATTCGTTCCGGCTGGACTTGAAGGGCTCCTCGTTGCCGAGCTTCTGGATGAGGGAAAAGTCCATCACCTTGTCAAATGGCACCGGCTGGGTGATTCGGTTCATCTTCCGGTAAAGGAGGTAGGCTGTGTTCCAGGTGCGCTCAAAGTTGGCGGGGTTGTTCTGGTTGAGGAAAAACTCGCGGTTCTCGGCGTAGTTCGTCGCGTGGGCGTCGCCCAGCATGCCGAGGGTGTCGGCTTCCGGAAGGCTGTAGAGCTTGGCCATGAAGGCGGCGGCCTGCTTCTTGCCTGCGTCGGTTTTCAGAGCGTCCATGCCGGCGAAGATCCCGCGGACGAGGCCCTCGCAGATGTCAGGATTGTCCCGGGCGAAGTCGGCACGGGCGAACCACACGTCGGCGATGAGTTTGTTTGCCGTGGCCGTGCTGACGAGCAGGTGATTCTCGGGAATCTTGCTCAAGTTGTAAATATCCGGCGCCCACGAGACGCAGGCGGCAATGGTTTTGTCCGCACTGAAGGCCGCTGCGGCCTGGAAGGCGTCTTCCGTGTAGACGAAGGTGACTTCTCCTGGCTGCACGCCGCCGTTCACCAGCGCATTGAGCAGGAAATACTCGGAGGGAGAGTTCTGCGCGAGGACGACCTTCTTTTTCCGGAGGTCGGAAATGGTGGGGGACTTCGGGTCCTTCGCGGCGCTGCGGCGGATGACGATGCCGTCGCCGCCATTGGAGAAGTCCACCTGCTGAAAGACGCGCGGCATGAGGCGCGGGTCTTTTTTCAGCTCGTCCATGAAGAGGGGGAGCATGTCCAGCGTGGCCCAGCCGATGTGGGTCTTGCCCGCAGCGTAGGCGTCGCGCATGGTCACCGGGTTGTCGATGAGCACGAGTTCCACTTTAAACGGTTCCTTGCCCGGCACCGTCCAGAGCTTGCCAGGAGCGGCTCCCTCGTTTTGCAGGATGATCGGCGCCCAGCCGGCCCAGACGTTGAGGGCGAACTTCACCGTGCGTGCCTGGAGTGGCTCGTAGGCGCTGGTTTCCTTCAGCGGCGGGAGCTTTTCGCTCGCCTTGAAGGTGTACTCCTTCACCGTGGTCGGCACATTCGCATCCTGCGCCTCCACGCCCTTGGCCTGCTGGAGTTCCTCCTTGCTGATGGTTCCAAGGCCTCCGTTGGTGTTCGTCGGAAACAGGACCTTGCGGAATCCGTAAACCAGCAGCGCGCCCACCACGAGGAGGACGGCGAGGTAAAACATCGGCTTGGGTTTGACTTGTTCGTTCATGAGTTTGTTTGGTTGAGTGGGGAACTTGGTTGTTCCGTGGGCGAAGTCTAGGGATTCCGGCAGTCGGGCACAATGAAAATGCGCGGCGGAAATTGTAGATCGGTTGCGGGAGGGGCGCAGGATGCCGTTTGAGAGCCGGATCTCGATTTCCCGGGCAAATGGCTACTGAGCCGGCGCCGCGTTTTGGCCGTGGGTGTGCGAATTGAACTCACACCCAGTCAGCAAAATCGAGAGCGTACACTTCGACGCAGGTTCACCACGCCGTGTCTTCGCCGAGAATTTGCACCTCGGTTTCCAGCTCGATGCCGCGCTGCTCTTTGGCGACGGATTTGATGTGGTCGATGAGCCCGAGGACTTCGGTGGCGGTGGCTCCGCCTTCGTTCACCAGGAAGTTGGCGTGGACGGGGGAGACGCGGGCGCGGCCGACGGCGAGGTTTTTCAGGCCGAGTTCGTCAATGAGTTTCCCGGCGCCGCAGACCTCTGGGTTTTTAAAGATGCAGCCGGCGCTGGCGGCGATGGGCTGGGTCGTGCGGCGCTTGGTTTTCGACTCCTCCAGCTTCGCGTCGATCTCGGCGAGGGGGGCGGGGCTGCCTTTGAACACGGCGGAGACGGCGTAGTGGGTGGAGAGTTCGGGGACGTTCCGGTAGTGGGCGGTCATTTCCTCCGCAGTGCGGGTGCGGAGTTCACCCGCAGTGTCGAGCAGGGTGAGGGAGACGACCTGGTCGAAAGTCTGCACGCCCATAGCTCCGGCGTTCATGCGCAGGCAGCCTCCGACGTTTCCAGGGATGCCCTCCATCCACTCGAACCCGCCGAGGCCGGCCCCGCGGGCGGCCATGGCGACTTTTTGGAAGCGGGCTCCGGCCCCGGCGTGGACGAGGCCGTCGATGACTTTGACTTCGGAGAATTCCCCCTTCGCAGGGTGGATGACGGCCCCCTTGATGCCGCCATCGCGGACGAGAAGGTTCGAGCCGCGGCCGATGACGCGCAGGGGCAGGCCCTGCTCGCGCAGGTGCTTCACGAGGCGCTGAAATCCGGCGATGGTGCGCGGCTCCAGCCAGAACTGGGCCGGGCCGCCGATGAGCATGGTGGTGTGCTGGCGCATCGGCTCGTAGAGGCGGGCGGTGGAGCCGGGCTCGTTGAGGGCGGCGGTCATTTCATCCAGCGTGCGGAGGTCCGTGGCCAGCCGGGTGCCGGCCTGGTGGACGTTCCCGGCACCGAGGGTGATGATGAGATCCCCCGGGCGCAGGTGCGGACCCATGACGAGATGGGCTCCGGCCACGGTGGGGGCGGAAAAACACTTCACCTTTGTCCCGTTCGCCTCGCGGACGGAGTCGAGGATGGTCTCGCCCGTGATGCCGGGGATGGGCGGTTCGCTGGCAGCATAGACATCCGTGACGAAAAGGAGATCAGCCTCGGCAAAGGCGGGGCCGAACTGGTCGCGCAGGATCTGGGTGCGTGTGTAGCGGTGCGGCTGGAAGAGCACGACGAGCCGGCCGGGGTTCAACCCGCGGGCGGCGTTGAGCGTGGCGGCGACCTCGGACGGGTGGTGGCCGTAGTCATCGACGACGCGGTAGCTGGCGCTCTTGTATTTCACCTCGAACCGGCGGCGGGCTCCGCGGAAGGTGCTCAGGGCCCATTTAATCTTTTCAAAATCCACGCCGCGCTCCGTGGCGAGGGCCACGACGCTGAGGGCGTTCGAGACATTGTGCCGGCCGGGGATGTTCAGGATCACCTCGCCCAGCGGGGTGCCGTCGTGCAGGACGGTGAAGGACGTGCTCTGCCCGAGCGCCACGAGGTCCACGGCGCGGAAGCGGGCGGACTCGGCGAAACCAAACGAAACGCCCTTCGCGTGACCGGCAGCCAGCTGGCAGGCCCCGGCGTCGTCGGCGCAGTAGTAGAAGGCGCCTGCGGTTTGGTTGAGCAGGCGGGTGAAGACGGCGAGGATCTCGTCCAGGTTGCGGTAGTGATCGAGATGTTCCTCCTCGACATTCAGTATGATGGCGTGCTCCGGGGTGAACTGGACGAGGGTGCCGTCGCTCTCGTCGCCCTCGGCCACGAAGTAGTCGCCGTCGGCGTCCCAGCGGGCATTCGCCCCGAGGAGGGGGATCTCCGCGCCGACGTAGTGTCCGGGTTTCAGCCCGGCCTCGCGCAGCACGTGAGCCGCCATGGATGAGGTGGTGGTCTTCCCATGAGTGCCGGCAACGACGATTCCCTTTTTTTCCCGCATGATGGCGGCGAGGGCCTCCGCACGGCGCCAGAGCGGCAGACCGGCGGCCACGGCGGCGTCGTAGGCCGGGTTTCCGGGTTTCACCGCGGAGGTGTAGACGACGAGGTCGGCCCCGGCGACGGACTCGGCCGTTTGCGGGCAGAAAAGCTCCAGCCCCGCTTGCTGGAGGCGCCCGGTCTCGCTGGTGGTGGCGCGGTCGCACCCGCTCACGCGGTAACCCAGCTGGAGAAAAAGCCATGCCAGTCCGCTCATGCCCGAACCGGCAACGCCGATGAGGTGGACACGAGTGGAGGCGGAGGGGAAGGAAGTGAGTGAAAAAGCCATGGTTGCGGAGAAGCCCGCACCAAACCCGCTGGAGGCGGGGAAGTCAAACCGGGGGAGGCAGGTGGACGGCGATCGCTGGGGGGAGGGCCCTGCTCCGCCCGGGGGAACTTTGACGGACCGGATCAGCCTTCGGCTTTCGTGCGCTTGGCTCGCGCGGGCTTCGTTGCCGCCCCGGGTTTGCCGACGCTGACGGCACGGGGGAGGGCGTTCCTGGCCATTGGTTTCATGGTCAGGCGGTTTCCGGTGTTATAATTGAGGCCATCCTCGGCGGAGAAGCGGTCGAGGAGGCGGGCGACGAGTTCCGCGTTCATGGCTCAATGATGCCTCCTACTGGCTGGCCCCGCAACCTGCGATTTTCACTGAGGTGTCGTGCAAAAGCGCTCGGAGTTGGGGGAGCGAAAATTGAAATAAATCGGAGATTGAGGGATCGCCGTCTGGTACTGGGAGTGAGTCGTTTGCCCTGCGCTTGAGGGTGGCATAAAAGCCATGGGATGCGGCAGTGCACTCCCCCCACAGTGCATGGCACCGGAGTTCGGACGCGAGCAAGGCGAAGGCTTCCATCAAGGTCCGCCCGGCCCCTTTTATTGAGGGCGTGGCAGCCGGTGCGCCGGCCAAAAATTCGAGCATCAGGTTGTTGGCCCACGTCCGGCGTGCGAAGGCAAAGCCGAGCAGTGGCTGGTTTGGGCCGGTGCTTCGGAGGGCGAGCGCAATGCCAAACTCCCGGTCCGGGCTGGTGCGAAGTCCGGACTTCAGGATTGCAAGACCGGCAGGAGCCAGCCCCTGGTCATGCAAGAATCGCCAGCGCTTGCAGGCGAGAACAGCGTATTCAACCGAATCGCGGGCGGCGTTGGAGGGGGACTGGTCCAGGCTGGAACGCCATTGGCGGAGGAAGGCCCAGTCTGCGGGCGAGGCAATCCAGCCTACGGATACCGGGTGGTCCTCCCACTGGCCGTTCCGTTGGCAAAGAAGAATGCCTGATCCGATGTTTTTCATTCAAGTCCAGTGCGAAAAAAGCAGATATTTGACTGTGGGCAAGCGGCGGTTCTTCAATTCCTGCTGGACACCGGGCCTGCCGGATGGAGAATCCAACCGACGCTGCACCATGAGGTCCCTGCGAAAAAACATGACGTCGGCATGCTGGCTGGGGGCCGGTCTGGCCGTGCTATGGCTGGGGCCGGGCGTGCTGGCAAAGGGGCCTATGAAAAAGGAGGAGCCGATGCCTGCGGCTCCCGCCCAGCCTGCCGCGCCGGGAGCGGTGAAGGCCCCGGCAAAGGCGGGAGCGGCTCCGGATTTGCCCGCTGGCGAGGGAATGACGGCGCAGGAGCTGCTGGCGGCGGGGCAGGCGGCCTATGGGGCGGGGGATTTCGCGAAGGCATCCGCCCTGCTCGAGAGATTTCTGAAGGACTACACCGCAGCCCCCGAGGCGGCGGCGGCGGTGGCCGCGGTGAAGCCGATGGTGGCGGTGTGCCGGTTGAGGCGCGGTGAATTTGAAGCGGCGCGGCCGCTCATCGCGGAGGCTCTGGCGCTGCCGAAGCTGGACGCGAAGTCGCGCGAAGAGCTGTGGTTCTGGCAGGCCATCTGCGAGATGAAGGCGGGGGAAATCGCGAAATCGCAGGATACGTTTGGGCGGTTCTGGCAGGAGAAAACGCACGACCCGGCACGGCGGGACGAGGCGCTGCTGCTTTTTGGCACCGGATTCGTCATGCTGGAGCAGTGGACGGAGGCGGCGGATTTTTTCCGCGACCAGGTGCCCAAGCTGCGCCCGCAGGCGGCGGAGGTGGCGGGGCGTGCGCGGGTGCTGCAGCTGCACGCGCTGCTCCAGGCGGGGCGGCGGGAGGATGCGCTGGGGCTCATTCGCGAGCTGTACCCGCGCATGGGCGGGCTGACGCAGCTGGCCGGATTTCAGAGCCTGACGCTGGAGCTGGGCAGTGCGTTTCTGGAGGAGCAGAAATTTTACGAAGCCATCCAGTGCCTGCAGCGGCTGTGGCCGAAGGTGACGCTCCTCGCCCACCAGGCGGAGCGTGCGGCGGAACTGCGGCGGCAGCGGGAGTCGCTAGTCCTGCGCCGGGCTCCGGGTGAGCTGGTCTACCAGCTGGACAACACGCTGGCCCGGCTGGACCGGGAGGTGGCCCAGTTTGAAAAGGTGGAGGACTTCGACGCCTCGGTCCGGCTGAGGCTGGCGCAGGCGTACATCGGGCTCGGGCGGCACCGGGAGGCGGCGTTGGTGCTGGAGCACATGCTCGTCTCCATGGAGCCGACGGCGCTGGTGGAGCAGGCGGCGGTGGCGCTGATCCAGAGCTGGCTGGCCATCGAGCGCTGGCCGAAGGCAGTGGAGACGGCGGATGTCTACCTGGAAAAATTCGGCCAGGATGACAAGGCGGACAGCCTGCCCGCCATGCGCTACCTGAAGGGCGAGGCGCTGCGCGGCCAGCAGGCGAGCGCGGAGGCAGCGGCCCTGTTTCACTCCGTGGCGGCGGCCTGGCCGGACCAGCCGCTGGCCAGGCGGGCGCTGTTTCTGGAGGGCATCTGCCACCTGGAGCAGGACAAGACGGCGGAGGCGGTGGCGGCCTTTAAAGCAGCCCGGGCGGAGGATGCCGCTGCGGTGCCAGTGAAAAAAAGCCGCTCGAAGAAAAAGGAGGCCGAGCCTGCCTCGAAGGACGATGCCGCCGTGCCGGCGGATGTGGTGGAGGACGCGTTTTTCTGGGAGGGCATGGCGTGGTCTTTCGCGAAGGAGCACGAGAAGTCCCGCGACCAGATGACGGGGTATCTGGAACGCTGGCCTGAAGGCCGCAGCGTGGTGGAGGCGAAATTCCGGCACGCTTTTTCCGTCCACGCGCTGGGCGACTTTCCGGCATCCATCAAGGAATGGCGCGAGTTTTTGAAAGCCCACGCGGACTCCCCGCTGGCGGACGAGGCGCGGCTGCTGCTGGGTGATGCGCTGGGCGACCAGGAGCAGGTGGAGGAGGCGGTGAAGGAGTGGCGGCAGATCGGGAAAAGTGGGGGCCGGATGCACGTGGAGGCAGTGTTTAAAATCGGGAAGGCTCTCAAGCTGCTCGACCAGCCGGAAGAGATGCGGAAGCACTTTGAGAGCTTCGTGGCGGAAAACCCCGGCAGCCCGCGCGTGGCTGAGGCGGTGCATGCCATTGGCGTCAGCTGGGCGAAGGAGGGCAAGCCGGTCCGGGCGAAGGAAGTCTACTGGCGAACGATTCGCGAGCAGGGGCCGGACCCGGAGGCTCGCGGCGTGGAGGTCGTGCTCCTGGCGCTGAAAAAACTCTACCCCGGAGCCGACGGCAGAAAGGAACTGGAGCACGAGCTGGACAAGTTGCGTGTCGAGGCGGAGGGCCGCAGCCAGGTCACGCTCCAAGTGCGCGCGCTGTGGGCGCGGGCCCAGCTGGTGAAGGAAACCGCGCCCGGCACCTGCCGCGCCAAGCTTCAGGAGGCGGCGGTGGCTCTGGATCCGGAGAAACACTCTGCCCGCATCCTCGTCGAGGCAGCGGAGGCGGCGTTTGAGTCCGGAAACGAGCGCGTGGCCACCGGCCTCTGGGATGGCGTGTTGAAATGGCACCCCCGCGCAGCGGAGCGCGACCTCGTCATCTTTGGCCAGGCCCGGCTGGCGGCCAAGCGGGGCCAGCGTGACGAGGCGCTGCGGCTTCTGGATTCCTGCGAAGCCGCGTCCGTCCACGTCTCACTCACCGCCGACCTCCGCCTGGAGCGTGCCCGGCTTCTCCGCACTGGCAAGGCAGCTGCAGACCTGGCCACGGCGAAGACCTCTCTGGAGCAGGTCCTGGGCGCAAAAACCTCCACCCCGCGTCAGAAGGCTGCCGCAGCGCTGGAGATGGCGCGCCTCATGATCGCGCAGGGTGATGAAAAGGGCGCCACCGCGTGGTTCGAGCGCGTCTACGTCGCCTATGCCCGCCAGCTGGAGTTCGTGGCGGACGCCCTCTGGGAACGCGGGCAGCTCCTGGAAAAAATGGGCAATGCCCAGGCTGCTAAAGAGGTCTATCTGGAGGCCGCCCGGCGCAAGGATGTTCAGACCTTTGAGTCCGGAAGGAAGGCTGCCGCGAAGGCGGGGCAGTGACTGCGGCGGGTGAGCTGGACATTTTTTAGAGGGGGCTTATCTTCCTAGGCATGTCAGCCCAGCCTAAGATTCGCTTTTCTCCCGCCGAGTACGCCGCCCTTGAGGAGAAGGCGGAGTACAAGAGCCAGTACTACGACGGGGAGATTTTCGCGATGGCGGGGGGGACGTATGAGCACAGTGCGCTTGCGGGCAATGTTTTCGGCAGGCTCTTTTCGCGGTTGGATGGGAAACCCTGCCAGCCCTACAACAGTGATCTCATGGTTTCCATCCTGGAAACGGGGCTGCGCACTTATCCGGATGTCTCGGTGGTGTGCGGGCAGCGGGAAATGGACCCGGAGGTGAAGGTGGCGGTGACGAATCCTACGGTGCTGGTGGAGGTGCTTTCACCCTCGACGGAGGCGTATGACCGGGGGACGAAGGCGGAGCACTACCGGAAGATTCCGTCGTTGAAATGTCTGATCCTGGTGGCCTCGACACGGAGGCATGTGGAGGTGTACGAGCGGCGGGAGGATGGGGCGTGGGTGCTGCGGGAGTACTCGGGTGCCGGGCAGTCTGTACCGGTCGCAAGTCTGGGGCTGGAGCTGGCAATGGAGGAAATTTACCGCGGGGTGGAGCTGCCGGAGGGCGGCTCCGCGCTGCCGGCTCCGGTGGCGGCAGCGGATGCCCTGGTGCATCTGCTGAAGCGGCCGGTGGAATAGCCTCAGGGCGGGGGAGATTTAAAACCAGAGACTGAGCAGCGATGCGACGGCGAGGCCGGTGATGCCGATGAGCGTCTCGGTGACGGTCCAGGTGCGCAGGGTCTGGGCGACGGTGAGGCCGAGGGTCTCCTTGACGACCCAGAACCCGGAATCATTGAGGTGTGAGAGGATCATGGAGCCGCAGCCAATGCCGACGACGAGGAGTTCCTTGTTCGGGTGCAGGTCCGGGTTTGCCGCGAGCATGCCGGCGACCATGCCGCTGGCGCCGGTGATGGCCACGGTGGCGGAGCCGGTGGCGATGCGGATGAGGGCGGCGCAGAGCCAGCCAAAGAGCATGGGCCCGAGGTGGGCGGCCTGGGCCATTTCGCCAAGCGCTTTGGTGGCGCCGGAGTCTTTCAGGACGCGGTTGAATCCGCCGCCACCACCGACGAGGAGGAGGGTCATGCCGATGGCCCCGAGGGATTTTTCCGCGATCTTGAGCGCGGTGCCTCGCGTGAAGCCGAGAGCCCAGGTGGCGAAGAGAACGGAGATGCAGAGTGCGATGGAGGGTTCGCCGATGATGTCGGTGAAGCTCCGGAAGGGATCGCCCTTTGGCAGGGTCATCTCCGTGATGGTCTGGCTGAGGATGAGGAGAATGGGGCAGGCGAGGGTGGCGATGGTGCGGCCGAGGGTTGGGCGCGGGCGGTTGGCCAGCTCGGGATCGAGCGGCGGCGGCTCCGGGGTGGTGGCGGCCACGTTTTTCACGGCCCAGCGGGCAAAGAGGGGGCCGGAAATGGCGGCGACGGGAATGGCTGCGACGAAGCCCCACATGATGACGCGGCCCAGATTGGCGTGGAGTGCATCGATGGCGACCAGCGGCCCCGGGTGGGGGGGCATGACGCCGTGCATGATGGAAAGCACGGCGAGCATGGGGATGGCGAGTTTCAGAAACGGCTGGCCGGTTTCCTTCGCCAGGCTGATGAGGATGGGAACCAGCATGACGAGGCCGACGGCGAACCAAGTGGTCATGCCGACGGCGGTGGCTACAAGCATGAGACAAATGTGCACGCGTTTTGGCCCGAGGAGCTGGACGAGCCAGCGGGCGAGGACCTCCGCCCCGCCGGAAGCGGCGAGCAGACCACCCAGCATGGTGCCAAGCCCGAGCACACCGGCGATGCCTCCCAGGGAGGCTCCGACGCCGTCCTTAAATGAGGAGGCGACCTTCAGCGGTTCCATGCCCGAGGCGAGGCCCATGCCGAAGGCGGCAAGCAGGAGTGCGATGAAGGCGTGAAACCGGAGCTTCGCAATGAGGGCGATGAGCACGGCGACTGCGGTGACGGTAATGAGGAGAAGCTGGGTATTGGGGTTCACGGGGCGCAGCAAGACAGAAATGCGGCCCGAGGTCAACCACCGGGAGAGAAGCGGGCGCCTTTTTCCTGAAAACCCGGGCACCGGGGACGCCCTGATGCGCGGCGGGGGGCGATCCTGGTTGAAATTCTGCGGCCCCCCTGCGAGCATGGCGGCCAGAATTTCACCTGAAACCCACCAACCCCATGAAAATGATCTCTCGCTCACCTCTCCTGCTCCTCCTGACCACCCTGCTTGCCGGGCCGTGCCTGATGCGAAGTGCCAATGCGGAACTCGGGGTGGGGGCAAAACCGGCGGAGGGTGCGGATGTGGTGATCGACGGAACGCGGAAGACGCTGGACGAGAAATGGATCTACTGGCAGGGGCCGGGCTTTGCCTCGGCGATGCCGATCAAGTGGAAGATCGTCGATGATCCGGCGGAAAAAGGGGCGTCTGCCCTGATGACGGACGATCCGGTGGCTGCTGGGGGCAAGTACGGCTCTGCGGACATCGTGACGAAGAAGGCGTATCGCGATTTCCGGCTGCACGTGGAGTTCCTCATCATGAAACCCGGCGGCAACAGCGGAGTCTACCTGCAGAACCGCTACGAGATCCAGGTGCTGGACGGGGACAAGGGAGCCCACGGCATGGCGGCGGTGATCAACGAGGCGGCGGCGCCCATCGACGCCTACAACGGCACCGGGAAGTGGAATGCGTATGACATCAACTTCCGCGCGGCCCGGTTCAAGGACGGGAAGCTGGTGGAGAAGGCGGTGGTGTCGATTTACTTCAACGGAAAGAAGATCCACTCGAACCAGGTGATCAACCAAGTATGGGGCGGGCCGAAGTCCGGGGTCGACGGCGGGAATGACGGCGGCAAGGGAATCACGGACACGCCGGGCGGGCTGAAGCTCCAGTGCGAGGGGCATGATGTGCGCTACCGGAACACGTGGATCAAGGAAATCGATCTGAAGACCGCCGACACCACCTTCACCGAGTAGTTTTTCCACGACGCAACGAACCAATCTTATGACGAAATTCAGCCGACTTTTTCTCACCCTCTCCCTGTGCGCTCTGACCGGAGCGCCGGCAGTGAAGGCCCAGGATGCGAAGCCCGCAGTGGACGCGAAATACCAGATCCCCGCGACGGACGACGGGCTGCCTGGGGCGGGGCCGCTGCGGCGGGCGGACTGGTTTAAAAACCTGTGGACGCAACGCCGCTCGGCCTGGGCCAAGGAGGCGGCGCAGGACCAGGGGGCGGTGGTTTTCCTCGGTGACTCGATCACGCAGGGCTGGGGGGATGGGCTGAAGACGCACTTTCCCGGAATGAAAACGGCCAACCGCGGCATCAGCGGGGACACGACGAGGGGCATGCTGGTGCGTCTGCAGGAGGACGTGCTCTCGCTGCACCCGTCGGCCATTGTCTTCCTGGCGGGCACGAATGATCTGGAGGAAAAGGCGGCGCCGGAGGTGATAGCTGGAAATCTGAAACTGATTCTGGCCGGCATCAAGGCGGCGGATGCGAAAGTGCCGGTCATTCTCTGCCAGGTGTTTCCCAGCTCGGCATCAAAGTCGCGCCCGGCGGACCAGATCAAAAAGATCAACGACCTGTACTCGGCGGCGGTGAAGGGAGATGCGCAGGTGACCTTTGTCGAGACGTGGCCGCTTTTCGCGGATGCGGCGGGGGATGCAAAGCCGGCGGAGTTTCCTGATTTGCTGCACCCGAACGGGGCCGGCTACACGAAGTGGGCTGCCGCGCTGCGTCCGGTGCTGGCCACACTGGGCCTGGCAGAAACAGAGGCGGACACCTTCACGCCGGAGCCGGGCTTTGTGAGCCTCTTTAATGGAAAAGACCTTACGGGCTGGGGCTATCGCGGCAAGGACGGCGCGGCGGTGGAGAAATTCGACGGTCTGAAGACGAGCAGTGAGGGACGCTATGCGGCCATCAACGGACGGCTGGTCGTGACCACGCCGCCAGAGGGCCGGAGAATCGCCCAGCTGTACACAACAAAGGAATTCCCGAAGGATTTCACCCTGAAACTGGAGTTCCGCGCCACGCCGAATGCGGACAGCGGTGTCTTCATCCGCAAGCCGCAGCTCCAGTGCCGCGACTACCTGCTGGCAGGCCCCTACAAGGAACTGAAGCAGTACAAGCCTCAGGACTGGAACGAAATGATCGTCGTCGTCAAAGGCGGCACGGCCCACTGCACCTGCAATGGCGAGGTGCTGGAGGACGCCCTGAAGCTGCCGGAGACCGGCCCCATCGGCCTGGAAGGCGACCGGGGACAGATGGAGTACCGGAGGATTCGGATTTCGGAGTAGGGCGGGATCCCGGCTGCTATTGAGCCGGCCTCTGTGTAGAAGCCACAAATTCACCTCACCCGCTCGAGTCACCCCGCCTACTATCGACGTATGAAACCCAGGTTCATTTCCGCCCTCCTCATATCCTGCCTGGCCCTCGCCGCCCACGCGGCGGATCCAGCCGAAATCAAACTCTGGCCGAACGGCGCTCCGGGCTCTGAGGGAAAGACAGCGCCGGAGGCGGTCGAGACATCGGCGAGTGGTGAGCGGAAAGTGACGTCGATTCACGCGCCGTCGATCACGCCCTTTTTGCCGGAGGCGGGGAAAGCAACGGGGGCGGCGGTACTGGTGATCCCGGGCGGCGGGCACCGGATGCTGTGTGTGGATCACGAGGGAACGTTTGTGGCGGAGTGGCTTGCGGAACGGGGGATCGCCGGGTTTGTGCTGAAGAACCGGCTGGCGAAGGAGGCGGGCTCGACGTACACGATCGAAGGCGAGGCGCTGGCGGACACGCAGCGGGCGATGCGGCTGATCCGCTCCCGGGCTGCGGAGTGGGGCGTGGACCCGGCTCGGGTGGGGGCGATGGGATTCTCCGCCGGTGGTGAACTGGTGGCGCTGGCCTGCATGAGACCAGGCGCGGGCAAGGCGGATGCGGCGGATGTCATCGACCGTCTGGACGCGCGGCCCAATTTTCAGGCGCTCATCTATCCGGGGCGCTCCGGGGACATCCTGCCGGACAAGAATGCGCCGCCGGCGTTTCTGGCGTGCTCCTCGAAGGACCGGCAGGACATTTCCGAAGGGCTGGCCGAGGTGTACCTGCGCTTCAAGCGGGCGGGCGCCTCGTCCGAGCTGCACATTTACGCCACCGGAACCCACGGCTTTGGCGTCCGTCCTGGCGGGACGGGGCCTGTGGCGGGCTGGACGGACCGTTTTTCGGAGTGGCTGGGCAGTCTGGGGATGCTGGAGAAGAAATAGGGAGAGCGAGGGGATTTCGTATCGAGTTTATCCATATTTTCACCTGCCAGACGGGCAATCCCGCGATATGGGAAGGGACTGACTGAAAGCCGCCACACTGCATGAGTTCATCTCCATCACCCCTGCCGATGAGCGCGCCTGAAACGGGCGCGGGTGACTTCCCTGCGACGCCGTGGACGATGGTGATGCTCTCGCGGGGCCCGGACACGCAGGGGAGGGGGGCGCTGGGTGACTTGTGCTCGCTTTACTGGAAGCCGCTCTACGCCTTTATCCGCAGAAAAGGCCACGCTGCGGAGGAGGCGGAGGACCTGACGCAGGGATTCTTTGCCCAGCTGCTGGAGCGGGACACGCTGACAAGGGCGGAGCAGGTGAAGGGCCGGCTGCGGTCGTATCTGCTGGGGGCGCTGAAGTACTATCTGGTGGATGCGCACCGCCGGGCCACCACGGGGCGGGCGGGAGCGGGTGTGATGCGGGTGGCGATGGATGCCGGGGAAATGGAGGCGGTGCTGAAGCACGAGGGGAGCGACGGGGTGCCGCCGGATGTGGCGTTCGAAAAACGGTGGGCGGTGACGCTGCTGGAGCAGACGCTGGACCGGCTGCGGGAGGAGATGTCGGCCTCGGGAAAGGCGGAGCACTTTGAGGTGCTGAGCGGGTTTCTCTCGTGGCGGAGCGGCCCGGCCTCCCAGGCGGAGGGGGCGGCGCAGCTGGGGATGACGGAGAATGCTTTTTCGGTGGCGGTTCACCGGCTGCGGAAACGGTTCCAGGTGGTCTTTCGCGCGCAGGTGGCGGCCACGGTGGAGACGGAGGCGGAGGTGGAGGAGGAAATCCGGCACCTGAGATCACTTTTTCGGTAAGGTCCGGGCGAGCGCTGCGGAGGAAGGGGGGCGATGAGGCACCGAATGACTTTTGACATGACAACGCGGAACGGGCGAAGCTGGGGGACACCGGGGGCACTTTGCACTTCCGGCCTCCTGGCTGGACCCCGGTGCGGTTCCTGCCGGTCGGTTTCCCAGTGATGACGACATCCGAGCCCAGTCTGTGCCCGAAGTGCCACGCCCCGCTGGAGGCGGGGGGCGGCGGTGTGGCTGTGTGTCCCGGCTGCCTGCTGGACAGTGCGTGGTTCATGGACGAGGACGAACCGCCGCTGGCTGTGCGGGACGGGGCGCACGCCGTGGCTGAATCGTGGGTGGATGGACGCTATCTGCTGAAGGAAAAGCTGGGCGAGGGCGGCTTCGCCACGGTGTGGCGGGCGGTGCAGCATGAGCCGGTGCAGCGAGAGGTGGCGCTGAAACTTTTAAAGCCGGAGCTGGCAACGCGGCAGGTGATGGCGAGATTTCAAGGGGAATGGCAGGCGCTGGCGCGGA
This sequence comes from bacterium, assembly GCA_031411255.1. Lineage (GTDB taxonomy): Bacteria > Verrucomicrobiota > Verrucomicrobiia > Verrucomicrobiales > V1-33 > JANOAS01. The sequence goes on along the minus strand of JANOAS010000244.1, from coordinate 4,208 downwards.
TGCAGCATCCGGGAATTGAGGTGGTGTATGACGCCGGGGAGAGCGGCGGGTTGCCGTGGTTCGCCGCAGAGCTGGTGGACGGGCTGCCGGTCACGGAATACTGCCGCCGTGAGGGGCTGGATGCGGAGGCTCGGTGCCGGGTGATCATCCAGATCTGCGATGCGGTGCAGCACGCGCACGGCCGCGGGGTGATCCACCGGGACCTGAAGCCTGCGAATGTGCTCGCCGCCACGGGACCACAGGGCGTGGTGGTGAAGGTGATCGACTTTGGCGTGGCGCGGGCGCTGGCGGAGCCGCTGAGTGACGGGGCGGCCACGGCGTGGCGGCAGTTGATCGGCACCCCGGGCTACATGAGCCCGGAGCAGGCGGACCCGAGCCTGGCTGGGACGGATGTGCGCACTGACGTGCACGCGCTGGGCACGATGCTCTACGAGCTGCTGGCGGGGGGGCTGCCATTTCCAGTCAAGTTCACCTCCAGCGGGAGCCCGGCCCGCCGCCTGCCGGAGGCTCCGGTGCCGCAGTTGCCTGCCGGGGCGGTGTCGGCGGCGTGGCGGAGGGACCTGCGTGCCGTGCTGGCAAAGGCGCTGGCCCACGCGCCGGCGGAGCGCTATGCCAGTGCGGAGGCCCTGGCGGCGGACCTCCAGCGGGTGCTGAAAAATGAGCCGGTGGAGGCGACGCCGCACGACATTTTCTACGTGGTGGGCAAGCTGGCCCGGCGGCACCGGACGGCGGTGACGGCGGCTGCCTCAGCTGTGGTCTGCCTGCTGGCCGGACTGGCGGCCAGCGTGGTGATGGCGCTGCGGGAGCAAAGCGCACGCAGTGAGTCGGAGCAGGCGCGACTGGTGGCGGAGGACCGCACCAGCGAGCGCACGCTGGCGCTGGCGCGGGCCGATGCGGAGACGGCCCAGCTGTGGAAATCCTCCGGCCAGGCGGCCTCTGCAGTTCCGTTTCTCTGCCGTTCGCTCACGTTGCGGCCGGATGCGGAGACGGCGGCGGATCTGATGGCGCTGCTGGCGCAGAGCCGGTTCGTTCAACCGCTGGGTGAGCCGGTGCTGCTGGCCCCGGAGTGGGGGCCGCTCGGGCCGGGTGTGCTTTCCGGGGACGGTTCGTATGCGGCGGCTGCCTTCGGCGGTGAAAATCCTTCCGTGGCGTGCTGGTCGGTGGACACCGGCGCGGAGGTGAGCCGGCAGGAGCTGCCGGAGCCGGCCGTGCAGCTGGACCTGGCGGTAGGCGCGCGGCGGCTGGTGGTGGTGCTGGCCTCGGGCGGGGTGATGCTCTCCAGCCCGCTGGAAGGGCGGCTGGCGCCGCTGCCGATGCTGCCGGGATCAAGGGCGACGAAGGTGGTGTCGAGCGTGAATGGCAGAATGGTGGTCGTGGGCACCGACAGGGGGGAGGTCTGGCTGGTGGAGCCGGAGCGGGGCGGACTGCCGCGCCGGGGCATCACTGCGGGCGGGGCGATCACGCAGATTGAGATGGTGTCCGTGCGCAACACCACCGTGCTGGTGGCGGCGACGAGCACGGGCGAGGTCTGGCGCTGGGTGGATGGCGGGGTGGCTCCTGCGGCCCCGCTTTTCAAAATGGAGGCCCCGGTGACCGCGCTGCAGAGCCTGGGTGATGGGGGCATCGTGGCGGCTGGTGATGCGGCGGGCCATCTGACCGTGGCCGGGGTGAACCGGACGATTCACGCTCCGGCGGGGATGGGCCACGCTGGAGCGATCACGGCGCTCGCCCTGAGCAATGACGGGCGCAACCTCGGCTCTGCGGGCGAGGACGGCCTCGTGCGGGCATGGCCGCTGGTGGAGGGCGGGGCGCAGCCGCCGCCGCTGGACGGTGCGGGTCGCGTGAACCGGCTGCTCTGGTTCCCTCCGGACGCGGACATGGTGGTCATCAGCGAGGACAGCTCCACGCGGGTGTGGCGTCCCCTTTCCGGCACGCTGAGCACGCTGCGTCCGTCACAGGACACGCGACTGCTGCACGTCACGAAGGGGCCGCAGCTCATGCTGGCGGCGTGGGGGGATGGAAGCGCACTGCGGGTGCTGCGGCTGCCGCCCCGGCGGGTGACGCCACTCATTCTGCAGCCGGAGCGGAAAGAGGAGCGCTGGAACGAATTGTGCACGACGGGCAGTGATGCCGTGGCGGCCGTCTGCGGAGGGACGCAGATGGGGTTCTGGAACACGAGGACGCTGGAGCGCACGGTCTCTCTCACACTTCCTGCGCCCGTGCTCCGGCTGGCACCCACAGGAGATGGCGGCGCGGCGGCCGCTTTGGTTGACGGCCGGGTGCTGCTTGTTTCCGCCGGTGGTGTCGTGACGGACGCCCGCCCGCTCGCGGCGCCCTCCGAAGCCTGGGAGCAGGCGGTGCTGGCTCCAGCGGCGCAGCGTGTGGTCTTCGCCAGCCATGCGGGGGGGGTTCACGCCGTGGACTGGAAATCCGGAGGCCGCCGCGTGGTCAGCACGGCTTTTCCCGAGGCCGCTGCGCTGTCCGTGGATGGAGGCCGCATCGCGCTGGGGATGTCCAGCGGCATGGTGCATGTGGAGGAGTGGGCCGGGGGAAATGTCCGGGAGGCGGTGCGCCACCCCACACGCATCACCGCGCTCGCATTTTCCCCGACGGGGCTGCTGGCCAGTGGTTCCACGGACGGGATGATTCTTCTGTGGGATGCGGCGGCCTGGGTGCCGGTGTGCAATCCACTGCAGCCCGGACCGGGGCTGCGGAGCCTGGCCTTCAGCCCGGATGGATCGCGCTGTGCCGCCGGCCTGCCGCGCGGGGTGGCGGTGATCGCGGCTCCCTCCGGGCGGCAGATCGGCCTGCCGATCGCGATGAATGGAGCGGCTGAGGAACTCGCCCTGGGGCCGGAGGGGGACTGGCTCGTGTCCGGCGGGATGATGCTCCACCTCTGGCCGCTGCCGCCGCGTGCCGCCGTGGCGCCGCCATGGTTCACGGAATTTGCGACCGGTTTGAGCGCGATGCATTTTTCACGGGGCGGCATGCTGGAGCCCCTGCCGGCACGGAGCGTGGACCGGCTGGCGGCGCTCATTCCTGAGGATGATGCCTCGCCTGCGGCAGTGCTGGCACGCTGGCTCATTTCCCCGGTCCGGCTGCGAACCGTGCAGCCGTGGCACGCGATGTCCGGGCCGGACTTTCGCACCGCGCTCCTGCGCTGGGGAACGCCGTCGGCCCTGCGCGAGGCCCGCGCCCTCGGGCCCGCCGGGCGCGAGGTGCGGGGCGAGTCTGGCGAGTGAGCGATAGGATTTTGGCTCCGCGACAGTTGCAAATCACCTGATGTGCGGAATCTTGGAAGGCTGCTGCCGGTGGCGTTTGACTTTGCAAATACGCAGGAGACCGCCAATCAAACAACCGACTTAAAGCGACCATGTGGACATGCGACCAATGCGGGGAAGTGCACGAGGACCAGTTCCAGTCTTGCTGGAAGTGCGCCGGAATCGCCGCTGCGGCGGCGGGCGTGGACGAGGGGCTGGGGCGCAACGGGGCGCCGCCGCCGCGATGCCTGCGCTGCCAGACAGACTTGGATTTTATCGGGACAAGGATCGAGGACCAGCCGCCGCTTCTTGAGTCCAACTGGGCGTCAGCAATCTTCGGGATGGGCCGGACCGTGGAAATATTCGCGTGCCCCTCATGCCGGAGAATGGAATTTTTCCTCACCGGGCATGACAACCCCTCCGCCAACTAACAGTTTTTTATTTTATGGAAATGAACACTCCCCCACCTCTGCCGGGAGCCGAGCCGCAGGAGAAGCGTCCGGTGAAGGCCTACCTCGCCGCCGCGATCATGGTTTTTCCAGCGCTGGTGGCTTGGTTTTTCACCTGCATAGTTATCATGCCGCGGTTGGAGAAAATGTGGGACATGTCCGGGCTCCAGGCGACGCGGCTGCGCTACCTCATGATGCCGCTGGAGAAATTCAGCCACGGCTACTGGCTGCTCTACCCGGTGGTGATCGCACTAGTTGCGCTCCTGGAGTCGAAAACTCGCTTCTGGCCGCAGTGGCGGGCGCGAGTTTTGTTCGTCATTGTGCTGATTGTGAATTCAATCGCGCTCATGGCGCTCGCAGGATGTGGCAGCAGGAGCCGTCCTGCTCGCTGCTGCGGGAGCTTCTGCGGTGGGGCTGCTTGTGTTCTGGCCGCATGTTGCGAAGCTGATCCGGTCATGAATTCAACCATCATTGCGGTTGTCAGCCTTGCCGCTGTTGT
>JANOAS010000243.1:0-69652 GCA_031411255.1 bacterium | reverse complement strand
GAGAACGGGCGCGCCGCTCTTGAGATCAACCAAAACGGGCCGTCCGCCCGTCCCAAACATCCAGAGGTGCTGTTTATCCGGCGTCACCCCAACCGGCACCAGGTCCGCCTCCTCGCGAAAGAGCTGCCACGGTTTGGATTCGAAGAGCGTTTTTCCGTCGATGGCGGAAACGACCGTGTATTCCATGGGATTGTGCAGGATACGGTACGAGATGAACCAATCCCGTGCCAGCGGACTGGTAAAACTGGCCAGATCATTGCCGCTTGATGCCGGATTTCGCAGAGTTACCAAGACCTTGATTTTTAGATCATATTTGTGGACAGCCTGCCCCCGGTCGATCCAGCTGCACCATTTCCCATCCGGTGAAACGAAGAGGGATTCAGCCGTGCCGTGCCGGTCAGGCGGCGTGACTTCACCAAGAATCGCCCAATCTGGAGCCTCACGGATGATCAAGTTCTCCGATTCGCCGGAGGCTTGGTGGATGGCGTGGCCTCCGTCAGCAGCGAACACACAGCGTCGAGTGATCTGAAGCGGAAAGCTCTGGACTGGCTCGGAGACTCCCTTCACACGGCGATGGATCCTGACCGCATCGCTCCCCCTGAGCCACAATTCGCCTCCAGCCAGTATTCCACTGTCGATGACGTCGTCCCCGGTTTTGATCGTCTCCAGGAGCTTTCCATTAATATCCAAACGCCTGGCGTAAGCCTCATTGATGAGCCAGAGGCTGTCGCTCTCTCCTCCGGGATCACCAGCCGGCGCAGGGGTGCTGCCGTCGACCTTCCGGGGGAGGACATTGCCGGCTTTAAAAGCAACCCGGGTCAGCGTGTCAGGAGCGGTTTTTAGCCCCATCCACGTGCCTGCACCTGAATAAACTACACTCCCAGCGACTCTGAGCGGTTCGATTCCGCTGGGCTGGCCAAATTGAATCAACTCCTTTCCAGACCCTGCCTCCACAAGTCGAATGCCTTTGTCGCCGGTGGCTACGGCGAGTCGTTTGCCATCACTGCTCCACGCCAGGGCATTGATCTGCGCGTCCAAGGGAAAGACCACGGGAGCCCCTCCTGGTTTCGTTGAAGCGACCGTGATGTTGCGTTGCCCTCCAAACGCGACCTTGCCGCCATCGCTGGAGAAGGCCGCCCCAAATGCCGCAGGTTTCCGATCAAGGGCCCGCAAGCCCGTCTGGAGAGTCCCGGCATCTCCCATAAGAATCCCGGTGAAGGTGGCGAGCGCGAGTTGATCACCATCCACCGCCGTGATGGCGGCGAAAAAGGGCTCGCTTCCAGCACCCGGGGATTCGGCCGTTTTTACCAGTGCCTCGTCAAGCACCACAACCCTGCGACCATGAAGAAAAACCGCGCTCCTTCCCTTCCCAAGTGGACGGACGTTGACGCATAGCGTGTCCGGCTTCGGCCTCCAAGTGGCGGTCACTTCGTTCCGGTTGAAGTCAACCACCCGCACTTCGCCCGGCAATGCCAAAACGAGCGATTGCTTCGTCAGTCTGCCAAGGGAGGCGACGTCAGCCTCAACAGACATCCAAACCTGCTTTCCAGAGGCCCTTTGGTAGACCACAGCGTGTCCGTTGGATATGGCCCCAATGAACGCGCCATCCTGAGACACGCTCAAGTCTGATTTCATGGGATCCGCAGCCGGCAGACACTGGAGGAGTGCACCCGTGTCCGCCTGCCAGATCCGGATCTGTCCGCGCCGCTCCTTCGTTACGATAAGGCGGTCCTTGTCCGCCCAGACAATCCACTTCGAGTCCGCGGCAGGAGGCGACTGCACAACCATTTCCGCCCTGGTGTGGGCTGTCAGGAGAACAAGAACAGCCGCTGCGCGGCACAAACGAAAAAAGTGGCTGAGGCGTTTCAGGGCCATAAATTTAACTGGTCGATGCAAGGCGGTGGCAGAGATGGAAGAAATGCCCGGCGTGTCGGTCTGGTCAACCCGTTCCAAGAGTTTTGTTCCGACTTCTTTTCAACCCCGCCCCCGGGGCGCATCGTGTGGCACCTGCCGAACCGCCCGCGCCTCCCTCTTGCGCATGGCCTCTCCCGCGCCTAACGGACGGGCCGCCATATGCTTCAGCTTCGTTATCCTGCCGACCTGCCCATCACGGCCCGCCGCGACGAGATCCTCGCCGCGCTGCGGGGGAACCAGGTCGTGATCATCGCCGGGGAGACCGGGTCGGGGAAGACGACGCAGTTGCCGAAGATGTGTGTGGAGGCGGGCTGGGCGGAAAAGGGGATCATCGGCTGCACGCAGCCGCGGCGGGTGGCGGCGCTCAGTCTTTCCCGCCGGGTGGCGGAGGAAACGGGTACGCAATGGGGCCGCGAGGTCGGGTGCAAGATGCGCTTCAGCGACGACACGAGCCGGGAGACGAAGCTGAAGTTCATGACGGACGGCATCCTGCTGGCGGAGATCCAGTCCGACCCGCTCCTGCGCCAGTACTCGGCCATCATCATCGACGAGGCGCACGAGCGCTCGCTGAACATTGACTTTCTCCTCGGCTACCTGCGCGGCCTGCTCCAGCGCCGGCCGGAGCTGAAGCTCATCGTCACCTCCGCCACCATCGACACCGCCGCCTTTTCCGCCGCCTTCGGCGGGGCGCCCATCATCGAGGTCTCGGGCCGCGTCTTTCCCGTGGAGGTGCGCTACGCTCCGGTCGAGTCCTTTGCCCGGCCCGGGGATGAATACGAGATCGACTTCGTGGAGGCCGCCGCCCGCGCTGCGGAGGATGCGCTCATCGAGTTTGACGATGGCGACCTGCTCATCTTTTTCCCCACGGAGCGGGACATCCGCGACGCACGAGACCTCATCGAGGGCCGCCTGGGTCGGGGTTTCGAGGTGCTCACCCTCTTTGGCCGCATGGCCAGCGGGGACCAGCAGCGCATCTTTTCCCCCGGCCCGCAGCGCCGCGTCATCCTGGCGACGAACATCGCGGAGACCTCGCTCACCCTGCCGCGCATCCGCGCCGTCATCGACACCGGCCTGGCCCGCCTCAGCCGCTACACCCCGCGCACGCGGACGAAGCGGCTGCCCGTGGAGCCCGTCTCCCAGTCCAGCGCCAGCCAGCGCTCCGGCCGTGCGGGCCGGGTGCGGGACGGCGTGGCCATCCGGCTCTACAGCGCGGAGGATTTCGAGAAGCGCCCGCTTTTCACCACGCCGGAAATCCAGCGGGCGAACCTGGCGGAGGTGATCCTGCGCATGAAGTCCGCGCGCCTCGGCCACATCGAGGACTTCCCGTTTCTCAATCCACCGCCCGCCAACGCCATCCGCGCCGGCTACGACCTGCTGCACGAGCTGGGCGCCATCGACGACACCCAGGAGCTGACCCCGCTCGGCCGAGAGCTGGCCCGCCTGCCGCTGGACCCCACCCTCGGCCGCATGCTCCTCCAGGCCCGCCACGAGGGCTGCCTGCCCGCCATGCTCGTCATCGCCGCCGGCCTCAGCATCCCGGACCCGCGCGAACGCCCGGAGGAAAAGCGCGCCCAGGCCGACGCCGCCCACAAGGCCTTCGCCGCCGTGGACTCGGACTTCCTCACCCTCCTGAAAATCTGGGACGCCGCCCCGCCCCCCGGCCGCGGCGCCACGAATGCCCTGCGCCGCTTCTGCCGGACGAATTTCCTCTCCTTCACCCGCCTCACCGAGTGGCGCGACCTCCACGCCCAGCTCAGCGATGCCATGGGCGACCGCGCCTCCGCCTCCGCCCCCGTGGCCCCGCCCGGCGACCAGGACGCCGCCCTGCACCGCTCCATCCTCAGCGGCCTGCTGGCCCACCTCGCCCGGAAAAAAGAGCGCAATCTTTATGTGACATCCGGCAACCGGGAAGTCAGTGTCTTTCCCGGATCGGTCGTCTTCGAGCGCTTTGATAAAAAACGCGCCCCCACCGGCGGCGGCCACGGGAAGGCGCCCAAGGAAAAATCACGCAAGCCCGAGTGGGTGGTGGCCGGTGAGATAGTCCAGACCTCCCAGCTCTTCGCCCGCACCCTGGCGAAGATAGATCCCCTCTGGGCTGCCGAGTTGGGAGCGCACCTCTGCTCCTACAAGTACAGCGCCCCGCACTGGAGCGTGAAATCCGGCCGCGTCCTCGCCACCGAGCGCACCCTTTTAAACGGGCTCGAACTCCGCGTCCGCCGCGTGGATTTCCACCGCATCGACCCCGCCGTGGCCACGGACATCTTCATCAAAGGCTACCTCCTCGACCAGGGCGGCGAGGACACCGACGACGAGTCTGGAATCCCCAATCCGCATTCCGAAAACCGCAATTCCCCGCATCCCTTCATCCAGGGCAATCTGAAGCTGCGCGACAAGCTCCAGACCGCCCTCTCCCGCCACGCCGGCTCGCGCCCGGTGGACCTAGACCAGGCGCTGGGGAAATTCTACGCCACGCGCCTGGGCCAGCTCTCCAGCGTGCCGGACCTTAACCGGCTCCTGCGCGAAAACCCGCGGGATTTCCTCCTCGCCACCGAGACCGCCCTCACCGGCCGCGCCCCCGTGGCGCTGGACCTCAGCCATTTCCCCGACCACCTGGAGCTGGGCAATGCCCTCATCCCCATCCAGTACAACTACGCCCCCGGCGAGGCCCACGACGGCGTCTCCCTCCAGGTGCCGCTGGAGATCGCGGCGAACCTCACCTCCGGCCAGCTCCAGTGGATGATCCCCGGCCTGCGCGAGGAGCAGATCGGCATCCTGCTGCGGGCGCTGCCGAAGCCCATCCGCCGCCAGCTCATGCCGCTGGAGCATAAAATCAAGGAGACGGCCGCCTCGTTCAATCCCGGGCTCAAGGAATTCCTCCCCGCCCTCGCCGCCCACCTCAGCCGCGCCTACGACGTGCCCATCGACGCGACCGACTGGCCCCCGCAGAGCCTGCCGGACTACCTGCAGCCGAGGCTGGAAATCATCGACAAAAAGCGCCGCGTCGTGGCCGACGGGCGTGATTTTTCCGCCATCCAGGCCGTCGTGGAAAAGACCGGCACCCGCCCGCCCGCGTGGAATCAGGCCGCAGCCAGATGGGACCGGCCCGCCGTCACCGCCTGGTCGTTTGGGGACCTGCCGGAGACCGTTCTCATCGAGGAGATCGCCGGAAACGCTGTGCTCGGCTACCCCGGTCTCGCCCTGCGCGATGGCGAGGTGGATGTGCGCCTTTTCCGCACGCGGGACGAGGCCCTGCTCGCCACCCCGCCCGCCCTGCGCCGTCTGGGCGAACTCGCCCTCGCGCGCGACCTCGCCTGGGTGCAGCAGGACCTGCGCTCCTTCCACGCGCCCTCGGGAAAAGGCGGCCCCGCTCCCGCCCCGGCACAGAAAAAGCAGGTCGCCACCTTCGCCAGCCTCGGCGAGGCCCTGTCCTCCGTGCCCGCCAGCCTGCACACCTCCGCCGCGCCCACCGCCACTCCGCTCCCCGCCGGCAGCCTCCAGCAGACCGCCCTCCAGCACATCACCGCCCACATTTTCCGGCAGGATCCCCTCTTTCCCCTCACCGCCGCCCGGTTCCAGACCCTGTGCGAGGAGGCCCGCCGCGCCCTGCCCGCCCTTGTCCGGAAAACCCGGGAACTCGCCGCCACCATCCTCACCACCCGCCAGGCCCTCCTCGTTTCCCCGCGCCGCTACCCGGGCTTCGAGCACGACCTCGACCGGCTCACCCCGCCGGATTTCCTCGCCCGCACCCCGCACCACCAGCTCGTCCACCTCCCGCGCTACCTCCGCGCCATCGAGATCCGCGCCGAGCGCCACCACCTCCATCCCGCCCGCGACACGGAAAAAGCCCGCCCCCTCGCCGACTTCGCCGACTGGCCCAACCGCGTCCCCGAAGCCTCCCAGGAAATCTTCCGCTGGCTCCTTGAAGAATTCCGCGTCCAGCTCTTCGCCCAGGAACTCGGCACCGCCGTCCCCGTCTCCCCCAAGCGGCTCATGGCACTGGGGAACTGGTGAAGACGGAGGGCAGTCCTCGAAGCGCGCATGGATCGTCAGCAGACTTGGAACGTCCAAAAACTCCCTCTGGCGCCGCTGCCTCGACTCTGATAAGATGCAATCCATGAGGTTCCCCCCTGCTTCATGGGCCGCCTGCGTCGCGTGCCTGCTTCCGTTTTTTCCCACCCCCTCCGAGGCCGCTGCGCCTGATGTGGTGCCGGAGGTGACGACTGATGGCTACGTGGAGGTCTACCGGATCGACATCCCCGTGGACGCCTCTTGGGGTGGATCGACACCGGTGCCCTACACCCTCGACCAGACGGCGGGCGCCCCCGAGTTTGACCGTGCTGGCTATTTCCTCGAGCTGGGAAAAGCCGACGGCAGCGTCCAATGGGTCTGGGCCTCGTTCGCCGAAAGCGGAACAGCCGCCGCCAGCGTGGGGCTGCCCCACAGCACCAGCCTGCCCGCCATTCGCCAGCGAACCGTAGACTCGCTGAACGTCGCTTCAAATGTCGCCGGAGTCGCCACAGGCACCGCCATCGCCGGTGGACGCGTGGAAATGTGGACGCAGGCAAGTTCCATGCTGAATACGGCGTCAGTAGTGGCCTCCGACCAGTACACGCAGCGGTTCGACTGGGGGGACTCACCCGACACAACCAAGCCCGCAGCCGGCTCGTTTCAAATTCACAATCCGGTGGCCGGGCAGGTCGTAATGGCATGGAATGGCTGGGCCGCCTCCGGGACCGCCGATGACGTGGGCATCGGCACAAACGCCACACCGATCAATGCTCCGGACTGGACTGACTCAGCGAACACAGCCGCCTACGCCACACGCCGCCTCTCCATCTGGGTTCGGCCCGCCCGGTTTTCCGTCACCCTGAGCAAGCAGCCACAGTACAGCCAGATCACGCCGCGACAACTCACCACCAACACCGCCACCGTGCCCGTCACCGGTGCCGAAACCAGAGGCGGCTGGGAACAGGCCGTGCTCCGGGTGAAGCGCAACGGCATCTCCTCAGGAGCGGACCTCGTCCAGCCCCTCGTCTACTCGGCGGGCAGCGCCCCCTTTGATTTCCAGCCCGTCATCCCTGCAGAGCGAGCCTCCTATGATCTGGAACTCTGGCTGCGCAAGGCCGGGTCCCCTGACCGGCTGGCCCGAAAATGGACCGACCTCTGCGCCGGAGACGTCTTCCTGGTTTACGGTCAGTCCAACGCCGTGGCCGCCCACCACGGCGGAGGCTACGCCAGCCTCTCTGGATACACCTCCCCATGGATCCGCACCTACGGCATCTACACCAGCAGCGTGCCCCTGCTCCAAAACTCGCTCTACTGGTCCACTGCCTACCCGGACGACTACAATTTTTACTTCAGCTGCATCGGCCAGTGGGCAGGGGTGCTGGGGTGGAAAATCCAGGACGCGTACAATGTGCCCGTCGCCATCATCAACGGAGCCCGGGGAGGGACCAGCATCGACTACCTGCAGCGGGACCATCTCCAGCCCAACGAGCTTTCCGACAACGGTCGCATCCGCCCCTACAACCGCATGCGCTATCTCGCCGACCAGGCCGGAGTCAGAGAAAACGTGCGGGCCGTCTTTTTCTACCAAGGGGAGTCCGACCCGGTTGCGGCCTCGCACGTGAGCGGCTTCACCGGATTGCGTGCCGACCTCCTCGGGGACTTTCCAGCCCTTGAGCACATCTACGCCACCCAGCTCTACCCCGGGCAGGACGGGGCGCAGTACCCCATCGCCCTGCGTGACGCCCAGCGCCGGCTGGAGGACCTGTTCCCCGACGTCTCAGTCACAACTGCCAACGCCCTCACCACGGCCGACGGCGTCCACCTGAACTTCAACCTTGGCTATCGCCAACTGGGCGAGCGCTTTTTCCTCCTCGCCCGGCGGGACCTCTACGGGCACGCCGCCAACACCGATGCCGACGCCCCCAACCCCGCGAGGGCCGAATTCGTCAAGCCTCTCGCTGATGCCCTGCTTCTGCCGTGGCGCCGCCCGGTTCAGGGGCTGACCATCGAAACCGGAGCGCTGGCAGATTTCAAACTGGAAGGCTCCACCGCCCGCGTCACCGGAGCGCAAAACTCCCCCGGCGGCCTGCTCCTCACCCTGGATCGCGCCGCACCCGAGGCGACTGCCGTGATCTACACGGGCCACGCCTCGGCCACAGGCTGGGTGCGCAATACCCAGGGCTTGCCCCTCATGGCCCTCCGCGAGCCGGTTTCGGAAAAATTCCCCACCATCCGCCTCGATGCCCCCACGGCGAGTGCCGGTGCCATCGCGGATCCAGTAACCATCCACGCCACGGCTCTGCCCAACGCCGCTCCCGGCTCCTCCCCCATCACAAGCGTCACGATCAAGGTCGACGGAGCCATTCTGGCCACCACCACCTCGGCCGCCAGCCTGGGAACCACCTGGTTCCCCGCCAGCGAAGGAAGGCACACGATCGAGGCCCTCACCCTCGACGCCAGCGGCCACGGAGCCGCCGCTCAGTTCACCTACACCGTCAGCCACCTCGCCGCCCCACCGTGGTGCCGCAGCGAGGGCATCATCTCCTGGCTCAGTGCCTGGCGCCCGGTCCCCACAGAAACGGCAGCCACCGTGCCACAGTGGCCGGATGGCTCGGGACGAGCGCACTCCCCATCCGCCCCTGACAACGCTTCACGCCCCTCGCTCGCAGCCGGAGGCATTGGCCTTGCCCCGGCACTGAGCTTCTCCGCCGCCAGCAGACTCACCTCCCCCGACGCCTGGCCCACCGGTGACTGGACAGCCGCCCTATTTTTCGATCTGGGCGCCCCCGCAGGCGGCTCTCTCATTTCCACTCCCACCGCAGCCGCAGGAGCCTGGTCAGCCGGGCTGGACAGCACCTCGCGGCTGGTCCTGAGGCAAAACAACCTCACCGTCAGTACAGGGACAACCCCACTGAGCGCGACCGCCCCACATGTCCTCGTCATCGACTGTGACGGAAGCACTGGCACGACGCGTTTGTGGCTCGATTCAGAGCCCGCCCTCATCTCCACCCTCAGCCTCCCCCTTCCCGCCGGGCCATGGCAGCTCGGAGGCGGCTTCACCGGCTGCATTGCCGAATTCGCCCTCTTTTCCAGGAAACTCGACGCCACAGAACGGGACGGCCTCCGGCGCTCCACCCTCGCCCTCGCCGGCCTCGCCAGTCAGACCTACGCCACTTGGGCCGCCGACACCCTCCCCCCCGGCACCGCCTCCGGCCCTACTGATGATCCAGACGGCGACTCCATTCCCAACCTCATCGAATACACCTTCGGCACTCCGCCCCTCCTCGTCACCACCCACCGGAACGGCTGGACCGCCGGCGTGGAGGGAGCCTATTTCGTCCTCCGGTTTACCCGGCCTCTCACCAGACCCGACGCCACCATCACCCCGCAATACTCCCCCTCCCTCTCAGGCTGGAACCCCCTCCCCTCAACGCTCGAAGCCCAGTCCGCCGCCTCCTCCACTTGGACCGCCCGCCAGCCCGTCAATGCAGACCGCACTTTCTTCCGCCTCCTCGTCCTGCCCTCCGCTCCCTGATTTTTCGTCCCCCGCGAATCCGCACTTGCAAGCCAGCAACTCCCGCCTATCATCGCTTCTCGCACAGGAAAAACCGGGGGGGTATAGCTCAGTTGGTAGAGCGTCTCGTTCGCAATGAGAAGGTCAGGAGTTCGAATCTCCTTACCTCCACCACTTCTCCTGCAACGCCCGGCACGGCAGTCCTTCCCCGCTTTAGGGTTGGAATGCGAGCCTCCGCTGGAGGCATTCCTTGACGTTCCGATTGGACATTTCCCCAATTTCCGGGTAATCTGACCAAACCGTTCGCCCCCTCCCCCCCCAATTGCCCCCCCGATGAACTTCCCGCGCAGCCTCCCTTTCGCCACCATCCTTGGCCTCCAGTTGCTAATCCCACCCATCCTTTCTGCCCAGGGAGTCGTCTATCTTGAACAGAGTGACGACTTTCAAGCCAAAATCGAGGCAAACCCACCAGGCACCACCTTCGTCGTGCGCAGCGGCATCCACCGTGGCCATCACATGGAGCCAAAAGACGGCTCCACCATCATCGGCGAACCCGGGGCAATTCTCTCCGGCTCTTTGGTACTGACAAATTGGCGCTACGAGGCACCCTACTGGGTCCATGATGGCCCTCTTCCGCACGCCCCCTCAGTCTCCCTCTCCTCGGTTGTCTGCGCCCTGCCTACTTGCGTGCTTTCACAAGACATGTACAAGGATGGAGAATTCCTCATTCATGCATTGAACCTGTCTGACGTAAACTATCCGGGCGCTTGGTATTGGGACACCGTGGCCGATCGTGTCTACATTCGCTTCGATCCAGCCCAGCACCTGGTCGAACTGGCCGGTCAGCACGGCTCTGCAGTATCAAGTGCCACGTCACGTCCCGGCTACGGTAAAAACCTTACGATAAAAAACCTCACCGTCGAACGCTACCCAAGCCCGCCCCTCAGCGGCGCTGCATCGGCTCAGGACGGAGCACTCTTTGAAGATTGTGAATTCCGCTACAACCATGCCGATGGCGTACATGTGTCCAATAACTCAACCATAAGGCGCTGCTTTGCACACCACAACGGACAAACAGGAATCGCTGTCGGCGGCCCGGGAGTGCTCCTTGAGGATAACGAATCATCCTTCAATGTCAGGGACGAATTCAGAAACGCGTGGCAAAACGGTGGAATCAAAAGCATCCACACCACAAATCTCATTTCCCGCAGAAACTATAGCCACCACAATCGCGGCGTCGGGCTCTGGACCGACGTCGATTCAAAGGACTCAACATACGAAGGGAACATCTCGGAAGATAATGAATGGGAAGGCATTATCATCGAAATCAGCTGCGGCGCAGTCGTGAGAAACAATGTTTTTCGCAACAACGGGCTGCACTCCCGTGGAGCTTTGTGGGGAGCTCAGATTTGTGTCCAAAACGCTAAGAATATTGAGATTCACCACAATTATTGCGAATCACCGCTAAGCTCCGCCTCCACCTCCAATGGCATCGTCTTCATCAACCAGGGGCGCGGTTCCGGCGAATGCGGACTCTGGTTTTGTGATCACAGCTACGTGCACGACAACGTGATTGTGGCGGGAAAAGACCAAGGCTTGGGCATGAGCTATGGCACGACCGGCTGGAATACATACTCTGATTTTCTTGCCTCGGGGCACGCCTGGGAGCGCAATCACTACCACATCGGCAGACCCTTGGCCACCTCGTGGTCGTGGTGGACCGCCCAGCACCATTACCCTGTGGATTACTTTTCCACAGGCTTCACCTACACGGATTGGCTGGCCTTGGGACAGGACGCAGGCTCCACCATGCAGACACACACCCCGGAGTTCTTCGCCCCTCGCGGAGCCTTCATTCCTCCTCTTATCGCTTCAGTCATCGACTTTGACTACCAAGCCCGTAAAAGCAGCCTAACCCACTCCCCCTCATCAAACACCGATACCGACCTCGACGGGTTGCCGGACTGGTGGGAAAAACGCTATCTCTT
Organism: bacterium; assembly: GCA_031411255.1. Lineage (GTDB taxonomy): Bacteria > Verrucomicrobiota > Verrucomicrobiia > Verrucomicrobiales > V1-33 > JANOAS01. The sequence continues at coordinate 58,228 of JANOAS010000243.1, read as the reverse complement.
GGCGGTCACTGGAAACGGAGCCGCCAACGACCCCGACAATGACGGATTGACAAATCTGCAGGAATTCCAATTGGGAACCAACCCCGTATCAAAGGATTCGGACACCGACCAGCTTCCAGACGGCTGGGAGGTTCAACACCAGCTAAACCCTTTATTCTCCAACTACGCAGAGGACCCCGACAACGACACCCTCACAAATTATGAGGAGTTCGAGGCCGGCACGAATCCACAGACCGCAGAAACGCTCACGGGAGGACTTCCGGAAAACGCACTTGGCTTCTGGGCAAAGGTCGATTCCCAACTCACGACCGATTCACAAGGAAACGTCACGGCTTGGCAGGACCTCAGCCCTGCGCACAGATCTCTCAGCGTACCAGCTGGGACTCGAGTTGAGCCCGCGAATTTTCCGATCCCCGGGCTGCGCAGCGTAGTTGGCCCGCTGGGCATCTTCAGCTTGAGCAGCACATCAATTTTCACCAACAATGATGACGAAGGCTTCACCCTTTTTCTCGTCCTCCAACCCCGCCAGGTTGATTCAAGCCGCACTCCCCGCGCAGTCTTCACCAACGAACTTTACCACCAATCGGGTTTTCGCCTGCTTTCCAAGGCCGGCTACTTCACCCTGAACTCCATCGAAGACGGCGGCACTCTTTCGCTGGATGGAGTCGAACCACTGGCCGCCAACCAGCCAACCATGCTCTGCATCTCATATGGTGGCAAAAACGGCAACTCCCGCAGTGCACTGTACTTGATGGGCAAGGAACAAAGCGTTACGACAGGAAGAATCAACCCATCATCCGGCACCATGGGGCTGTCCTCCATCGGAGGCCTGCAGCCACAGGCTGCCGGGTATTCTGAGTTTATCGTCTTCAACCGCCAGCTCAGCCATCTTCAGCGGCGGACGGTCGACAGGATGCTCTTGGAAAAATACTTTGTGCCGGCGGCGCCGCGCCTCGATACCGACTTTGACGGAATGCCCGACACCTATGAACTGGCAAATGGCTTGGATCCTTTTACGACAAATGGACTGGGCGACAAGGATTCCGACGGACTCTCCAATTTGGGAGAATTCCAAAACGATACAAATCCATCAGTCCCGGACACTGATTTCGACGGCATGCCGGACGGGTGGGAAGTCGCACATCAAGTGAACCCCCTCCTGAACGATGCCGGATCCGACCCAGACGGAGACCTCCTTACCAACTTGGAAGAATATAGGGACGCTTCTGATCCTCAAATCGCCACTTCAGTGTTGTCGGCGCTGCCATTTCGGAAGCTGGCTCTTTGGTTGAAGGCAGATCAAGGCATCATCAATTCCACAACCTCCCCGGTGGTCAGTAGTTGGATGGATCAAAGCGGCCGCAATCGGCATGCTCTCCCTGCATCAGGCCCCGGAGTAGCACTGTCCACCGCCCCCGTGAATGCACATCTTCCCCCCTCAGCTGGAGCTGGTGCACTTCTAGCAAGTAAAGCAGCCAGCGACCTCGTGGTAGGCACCGAAGGATTCACGATTGTGATTGTAATCCGCCCTTCAGCAGCCGCCACTGACGCCACCAGCAGAGTTCTTGCCGGACAGGCAGAAGGCGCTACCGGTGGTTTCAAATTCGGATTTCAAAACGGCCATTTCCGCTGGTGGGCAACCAGCCGCAACGGAACACTGGATCTGCTCGCGACAGCGTCGGCTGCCGCCGGAATGCCCTTCATTGCAAGCATGCAGTATGGTGGCAGTTCCCGGGTTTCCGCCCTGTCTGTTGACGGAATTCAGCAAACTTTTGCGAGCAACGCCTCGATTCTGCCGTGCCCGGGAGGATTCCGCATCGGAGCAAAAGACGGTGAACCAGCTGCAAACGCTGACGTGGTTGAATGCATGATTTTTCGGGAGCCACTGCTCAACAGGGAAAGGCGGGCGATTGAGGCCTACCTTCAAGGGAAGTGGTTGAACTCAGGCCCCGCATTCGGCGATACCGACGGCGACAGTATTCCTGACTGGTGGGAACTCGAATACGGGGCATCCCCTGTTTTCTCCAACGCCAGTGCCGATATGGATTATGACGGAATCACAAATCTCGAGGCTTTTCACCAGGGCATTCCTGGGTTCAAATGGGCGGATCTTGACAATGACGGGATGCTTGATTCCTGGGAGCGCTCACGCAACTTGAATACATCCTTGGCTGACGGTGACGTCGATCGCAACAATGATGGAATTTCCAACCTGATGGAGTTCACGCTCGGGCTAACGCCCGCCGGAGGCACGCTGCCTTCAAGCGCTCTTGAAATGGCAGTTGAATCAACCGATGTGCACTTGTCCTACAATCTAAATCGCAGCGCGTGGTTTACTTCGTTGCGACCTGAGTGGTCTCAAGACTTGGACACGCCCACTTGGCAGGCCAACTTTTTCGAGCACACAAGCGACACCCCGCTTTCCGCCTCAGAGCGCGTAGAATATAAATCACAGCGCCCGCTGTCACCACTGGGCAGATGCTTTTATCGCCTCCGCCTCCAGAAAAACGAGTAATACCTCCAAATCAAAGACGCGGCCGCACCACCCAGAACCGGATTGAAGGCAACGAACCTCAGGGTATTGGATTCACTGTCATCCGAATCCAATTTGCAGATTCTTGCGCCGAGGACGGCACCTCGATTCTGAAGGCCGACTCAACTCGCTCCACCCAATCGCTTGGCATTTCGTTCCACGTGCTTCGGTCACGGGAGATTTCCAGCTTTGCGGAGAACACAGGCAGTTTTTGGGATCGTATGTTGAACCAGCCCCTTGCATCTCCCGCGGGCCTTCCCCCTTGAACATTAATGTCTTTGACGCTTAACGCCCCTCCCCCTGCGCCGGAAGTTGAATCCACCGGATCCGTGCCGGCTGCATATTCGAGCAGATTGACGCTGCCATCCCCGTCAGGATCTGCTGACATTTCATTAGATGCAACGCTCAGTCCACAATCGGAACACCATTTGCTCCAACTACTGGACCTGTACGCCGCAAAAGTCTCCTCAATGTAATCAGTCATGACTCCATCGATCCCGTTTTCCGTCATCTGATAAACCCCATCCGGACCGCCGTTGATAACCATTAATTTCAGGCCGGATTCGTGCATTGCGGCAATGTCAATTCGGCTTTGAAAATTCCCCCAAAACAGAAAACCAGTTGCACCACTGGTCCTCCAAAAGTTCAAATCAGTCTTTTTCCACGAACTCCCTGATCCACCGGCCACGATATACATCTCGTTCACAGGAAACAACGGCCTGTACTCTTTAAGCAGTTCAAGAGAAGAATGAACAAAAGAAACCTGGCTGGGTGAGATGCCTGCTTCAGTGACTTCACGCAGAACTTTAACTGCCATCCCGGATTCCTTGATGTCAAGCAAGACGCCACGCCCTGCAGACTTCGCAAGTTCAAGCGTTTCCATGAGGCGAGGCACTCGTATCCCCTTGCCTGCTTCGCTGCCAAATCGTGCACCGGCGTCAAGAGTCCGTATCTGTTCCAGCGTGAGATTATTGATGAGGCCGTATCCATCGGTGGTTCGCGCAACCGTAGGATCGTGCATCAGTACAACATATCCATCGGAGGTCGTACGAACGTCGCACTCGACGTGTGTTGCGCCCTTCGAGTAGGCGTACTCAAATGATGCAAGCGTATTCTCGGGCTTTCGGGTTGCCGTCCCGCCCCGGTGGCCCACCAGCATACCCGCATAAACGGGGAAGTTAAAAACAAAAAAGGGCAGCCCGATGGCAATCAAAGCCGCCGCGCCGCCCGCTCGCATCTGGATCGACTTGGTGAGGAACTCTTGAGTGGAGGGGGGAAGATTCACGACGACAGTATCCGCCCCAGGACAGTGCAGGTCAAGTCCTCGATAAGCCTGGCCAGTCCATAATCCGGCCTGCATTTTCATTCAGAACAGTATAGCGATTCCTTATTTTCAGGCTCATCTGGAGTGCCTGCGCCACCTCTGAATCCGACAGATTGATCCGGTCCCTGATCTCCTGCAACAGGCCAAAAGAGGTGAACAGCGCTTCAAGCCTCGCCACCTCCGAGTTGTTCCGGCGAAAGGCCTTCTCGACCAATAGATGGCCCCAGGCGACCTGCAATCCATGAAGAGTGGACTTCTCGGGAAAAAGCTCATCAATCGAGTGACTGATCAAATGCTCCGCACCGCTGCAGGGACGCGACGACCCAGCCATTACCATGGCAAGTCCCGACATGACGAGTCCGTAGGCAAGACGTTGTAGAAACTCTTTGGATTTTAGATCCATAGCCCCGCAGGAAATGATGGAATCAGCACTGTTGAGGGAGAGGGTGTAGGCAAAATCATTGATCGGTTCGTTGATCCGCTGCTGGGCCAGTCTCCAGTCGCTTAGAGCACTGAGGTTTGACACCAAGTCACCCACGCCTGCCATTGTAGTCAGCGCCGGGGCTTGGGCAATGACATCCAGGTCAGCCACAATCCCGACAGGCGGCTTGACACCAAAACTTCGCTTTCTCCCCCCCTCGGTGAGCCGCGCGACTGGAGAATAAATCCCGTCGTGGGAAAGCGCCGAAGGAATTGAGATGTATGGCCGGTTATCCCTGTCAGCAAACAATTTAACAACATCAAGAACCTTGCCCCCTCCGAATCCGATCACCAGACCGGTTGTGCCGTTCAACTCCTCCTCAAGCTGATAAACCTCCGTGATGTCAGAACTTTCCACAAACCGAACCCCCTCGGTCTGCAAGCCCCTCAGCATCCACTTGTAACGATCAAAAAGCGCCTCCTCCGTGACAAGTATTCTCGCTTGAAAATAAAGGCAGTTGCGCCTCAATATGTCCTCAAACCTCGGAAGGAGATCTGAACCCACCGCAAGAATTGAAGGAATTTGAATGGAGCGGTAAAACATGTCAGGAGCCTCGAATTTTGTTGATAATCTCAGTTGTGCTGATGCCTTTGCTGTACGGCACCATGACCAACGACACCCCGTGCTGTTGAAGAAACTCCGGGGATACTCTTATTTGTTCCAGATAGGCCTCAATCGGCCAGTCGTCACCGTGCACAATTGCATCGATTGATCGCTCCACGATGGCCTCCTTGTTGTCAAAACACCTGATCACAAAAGCCTCATCGACATACCTGCATGAAAGCACCACTTCAAGACGGTCGCTCTCGGAGATTGCCGGCCGGCGTCCCTTGTATTGTGCAACCATGTCGTCACCGTTCACAGCAACTACAAGCCGCCCCCCCATCGCTCTGGCCCTCTCGAGAAGCCGGACATGCCCGGAGTGGAACAAGTCAAATACTCCAATCACATAAACGTTTCGAAATACGCTTTTTGAATCGTCGTCTTTAGTCATCTTTTGGTACCTGTTTCATTAAATCAAGTGCGCAGAGATCATTTTTTGTCCGAAATAGATATGGGATAAAAATCAAAAAGCTGGCGAGACTATAGGCGAGGCTGAATTCCCAGAAAAATCCCCCTCCCCAGCTGGCCGCAGTTCCAATTCGCCAGGGGACGTCATCCATGATGTTTCCGACCAGGCGGCGCATCCTCCATCCAAGGCCTCCCGGAACAACCTGTTTGGTCTCCCGGGACATGCCATAACGCTGGCTGTCCTTCAGCCAGCTTACTGTCGAATAGACCGGCCGAACCCCCACAATAAACATCAGCGCCAGCGGCTGCCAGCCAGGCGGAAGTATCCATTCAGGTTTCTCCATGGCGGATGCGCCCAGCAGCCCAGGAACCCAGATGATGCTGATCATGTCGATAAGTTTGTCGAGCAGGGCGCCAAACGAACTTCCCCTGCGGGATTGCCTGGCAATCAATCCGTCCGTGCAATCCAAACCGTTTGCAACCAGAAGAAAAATTCCAAGCAACACCGCACCCGAGGTGCGCGAAAATGGCCCATACGCCACAAGAGCGGTGCCCCCGACGCCGATGATCGCGGATAACACCGAGATGGAATTCGGCCCCAGCCCCAGCCTGTTGGCCGGAACGGCAAGCAGAGCTCCAATCCGGTAGCCCACATGCTCACTGATCCAAAAACAGGATGTACCTCGAAGCTTCCAAAAATGCGAGTACCCGGGCTTTGCGGCACCTGTCAGGTTCCGCGGCACGTTGGAATTTGGAGTTGGATTGATATTTTTTCGCAAGAATTTAATGTTGTAATGATTTTACTGCGCCCAAAACCTCTTCGACGGTGATTCTAGCCATCAATTCGCGGGCAAAGTCAATCGATGCTTCTGTCGGTTGACAGGGACTATACCCGGCATAGCCTTGATGCTCGAGGATTCTTGCAGCCCGCCCTGAGGGAGCCCAAAGCGGGAGCTTCCCGACGCCATACAGCGCAACGGTTGGGACGCCGAGAGTGTTAGCCAGATGCATTGGTCCTGTATCGCATGCCACAACGCACGACAAGGAAAGCAATCGAGCTGCCCACGAATCCAAGTTGCGGCACTCAATAATCTCCACTCCATCGCCAAGCTGCCTGTGCGCATCGCCACTCTGCCCGGGACCGCAGAGACCGACAACACTGCAACCGCCCTTGCGCAAGCTATTGGAGAGACCCCTCCAATGGCCTGACGGCCACTCCTTGCCAGCCCAAGTGACAGTAGGAACCAATCCTAACCTCGGGCATCCATCAGAGGGCTGCCATGTACCGAAGCGCCTGAGCGCAGGCATGCCCCCAGCTTGCACACCCAGCGCAGTCGCAAAGGCGATGTTCTGTTCCCACCTCCGCAATTCCTGGTCCGCAGGAACGATAAAGCCAGCGCCGGCGGGAACCCTCAGAGTGGAACCAAGGTAGTGTGACAGCGTCATGACTTGTCTGCATCCGGCGGCCCTCAAGAGTAGAACAGCCCTAATGTCCCCCCGTGGATCGATTCCTATTGAGCCCGAACATGCCGCGCAGAGATTTTGGAAAAACGTAGTGGATGCTTGAGTGAAGTATTTGCCAAGCTTGTACTTCTCGGTGGAATCGTAGGATGCCCACGGAATGCAAGCATCAATCCACCGGCTCGACTCGCTCGCCCTGAACAACTCCCACCAGGACTTTTTGAGCACCATCGTAGTGTCCCACCCTGCTTCCCTGAATCCCCTGAGCATCGGCTGCAAGGAAATAGCATCCCCCATTCCAAAAGGTTCAAAGACGACCACTCTGTTCTCAGCGAGGCGTGGCGGTCGAGTGCGGTCAAAACGACCCAATGCACTCGCAACGCTTCCTATAGAGGCAGCAACCCCGCGTTTGACTAAGGAAACTGGTATTGGGCGAATGTCCACGATTTGAAAATTAAATCCCGGCCGTCTGAATCCTAGACTGAACCGAGACGTGCAGGACGCGGGAGGTTGCCCGTGACCTCACTGATCCCGGTGGAACGGGTCGTTCGTCCCGAAAATTTCAGCATTTCGATTCGCGCGTAAAACGAACCTGCTGCAATCCAGAACGGAATCGCCGAGTACGGAGCCTCCCAAGCGTATTGCAGAAAACTGACTGCAAATTCAAAACACAGAAAACCCAGTAGCAGCCAGATGTCCTGAGGAAAATTACGCTCCCTAATGAAACTGCACGCCAGCTTAAAATAGTGCACCTGCGCTGCCACAACCCAAAGTAAAAGGAGCACGCCGGTAAATCCCATTCTTGCAAGAATTGTAAAAATGACATTGTGTGCGCCGCGAACACGGCCCCAGTTTGCTCCGACATCGCTTGTTCGAAGATACCACTGATGAAACTCGGTTGAAATGTCCTTGCCAAAGCCCCACCCAAAGATGGGACTGTCGCGACTGACATTGCGGTAGATGTATCCCCACCATTGCAAACGCCAGTCAGCATTGCCGTCATCTTCCGTGACGACCTGCTTCCGCTCGAGGATCATCATTGACTTGAATTCACTTACTACCCGCTCGCCAATAACATCTTCCCCCTTTACGGCCCAGAAGCCGAAATAGGCGATCACCACAAGAAGTGCGGACAGTGGACCTGTCCTCCGAATAAAAAGCCCCAAACGACCGCTGGGGATTAGAACGGCAAATACCACCATGAGTCCCACGTATCCTGCACCACGCCCAAGAGCGATTAAGTAGGTGAAGGAGAAGGCAGACAGGAACCGCCAAATTGCCACGCGGGACGAGCTGGATGCATTCTCATAAAATGCTCCGTATAAAATAAATGAAAACCAGACCCCATGACAGGCATCACCGTGAGGGAGGAGGAAATTAAACTGGCCAAAACGGAATGTTTGAAGCGCGGCGTTGAAGGCGGGGGAATAGGACCAGACGCTTTCGAGCAAAACTGCAATGAAGCCGTAGACGACGAGGGTTTTCTTGAGGGCAGGAGCAAATGCAGGCTGCGTAACGGTGAGCTGGTAAGATACAAATGCGATTAACGAGTAGTAAATGACGCAAAAATCGCGCAAGGCAAGAACCCCGAACCTCCCCCAGTCGCTGATGGCAATGCGGACGAACCCGAGAAACAGCATGCCACACAGAGGAATCACAATAATAGTGGGTGGAAGCAAGGCATGAGTTCCATTTGCCACCCTTCCCAGATACGCGATGCCGCACAAGGCAAGCACAACCTCGCCGGGAAAAATCAGCCCGCCCACATTCCAGTAGGCGAAACCTTTGCCGGAAATTATGTACAGAGTACATACAACAAGCAATATCCACGCATCGAATGACAGAGCGGGTGCCATCCATCGCCAAAAAAACATCAAGCCGACACCTCCTCCAAGGGCTATGGCAAGAACAAGATTTGAATCTTCTACAATACTCTGCGTCAGAAACATGCCCAAAACCAAGGCAATCACAAGAAAGATAATTGAACTAATTGAATTATTCATTCTGTCAATGTTAGATCATGTTTTTTAAATTCATAAAAACAGGCCGAACTTCCGGTTGCTTGCAGGGTTTGTCCACGGAATTTGTTCAAGAAGTCCGGATCTCCCACGAATTTAGTCGAGCCATTGCAGGGTTTGCACCATGCAGCTAAGCAGGATATTCGCGCTTATGTTTAAATCTGGCTGCGACTCTTCGCCCCAGATCGATACCCGGTATCTCCACAAATCTGTAAACAACAGCGGCGAGGCACCACGTGATGATCAGCACCAAGACAGTCTGCAGCGCGTAGTTAGCCAATCCGCGGGATGGATCCCATAATCCAAACGCATTCAAACCAAGGCGAACCCCATATAGAACCACTCCATGAAAAAGATAAATTGAATATGAATAGTTGGCCGCAGATTGAACGAGAGAAGTTGTGTCGAGGGCACAAAGCCAGGAATAGACTTTTTTCCTGAGGCGAACGGCATGCGGGTATATCAAAGCTCCGCAAACCAGCGCACCGCCAAACATTATGGCACGGCTGTGACCGTGCCTAAAACCTGCGGCGCCGATGATTACAACCATCAAGTATTTGATTTCGAAGCGTGGAGCGGAAGTAGTTCCCAGGAGATGCGAAATTGCCATGCCCATTCCGAAAACTGAAAGCTGAAGCGGCAAGAATGAAGGCTGGTCAAAGCGCCCCAGAAGGCCCGGCGGGTCAATGGTATAACTCCCAAACAGCAGGTTCGCTGCAAACGTTATTACTGCCATCACAAAAGCCGGCCAGAAGAAGCCAAAACGGCGAATGGCAAGAACAATCCAAGGCACTGCTACATAGAATTGCATTTCAAGGGTTAAACTCCAGTCAGGCACACCCGAATTCACTGTGGATTGAAAAAACCCAAATATAAAGGTGAGTCGGCAAAGCCAGTCGACAACGCTCATTCCACTGGTTGTCCACGTGGCTGCCAGCAACGCGACAATGTAGGCAGGAACAATACGAAAATATCTTCGAACGAAAAACCCAAGAAAATCGCGATGGACAGTGGCTCCGTCAATCTGAAAGCCAGAGTTCAAATTATGGTGCATGAGACAGCCTGAGATAACCATGAACACGTCAACTGCAATCGCAGCAGAGCTTAAACCAGGAATGGACCATCCGGATGCGTGATCGCAATGTTTAAACAAAACGGTGAATGCAGCACATGCGCGTAAAAAGTTCAAGCCTGGGAGTTTGCTTTGCCCCAGACGTGGCGAATTTTCGGCCGCGGAGATACTTCTCACTGCAAGGGATTCAAGCGTTTTTCCGCAGCACGTGCGCTTCAATTTTTACCAACAGCTCAGCAGCAAGACGTTTCCGATTAAATCTTTCAATGACCTGTTTATTTGGTATCAGCTGTTGCTCCTGACCGCTTACAAAGCACTTCAACCATTCAACTGTTGCGGGCACGTCAGTCCCGGTTGCGCAACCCAAGCCAGCGTCGTTAATAATTTGTCCCGCGTGACTGTCTGCAGGCCCCCCAACACAGAGTATCGTTCGTCCGGCATTAATATACTCGAAAAGTTTGCCTGTAAGGACGCCCTTTATATCGGGATTATTCCAGTCAAGAAAGAGGAGGCCGTCGGACAGCCTTTGGGCCGCAAGCGCGCTGGACCGATCAAGGTAATCACCAAATACAATCATATCGCCAAGCTGATGTTCAGCGATGAGCCTGCCGACGAGTTCTCGTTCACGGGTGAAGAAGACAATTTTCAGTTTGGCCCCCAAACTGGGATAATTCTCTTTTAACATCTCAAGCGCACGCAGAAGAACTGCGGGGTAACGATGATCAAGGCCGATGGTACCGGTGTATACTAACACGCGGTGTGTCAATTTCAATCGAGTCAGCAATGGGGGGCATGTACCATCGATTGCGAGATCGTCCGGATCGAATCCGTTTTCGCAAGCCTCGATTTGCTTGTCGGGAAATAAATTTGCGAGATACCTTACAAACGGTTCAGAAATTGTAACGATAAGACTTGCTCTTTTCAGAATTCTTAGTTCACGCCATTGTTCAATTTTCGCTACAATCCGACCCGTTGGCTCCAAGTCACCATTACTCCAAAGATCGCGATAGTCAGCAACCCAGACAAAGGAAGGAAGATCGCCAAGACCGGCGGCAACAATCTCATGCGAGGCTGAAGGCGGAAAGGAACTAACCACCACATCCGGATGCCAGTTCAACACAATATCGTTGAATTTCAATCGCGCAGGACGGATCCATATGCGGGAGGGATTTGAAAGGCTGCCGAGACGTAATCGCGATGCCGAGCGGATTAGCATGTTGCGAATCAAAGTTTTGATCCTCCACTTGATCGATACACGCTGGTCATTAGCAGGTGCTTCGATTAGTCCGGGCAAGCCGGCAACGGTCGTTATATCCAGCTGGTTCAGAGCGTTGAAATCCGATACCGCGCTCTGCGGCACACCAAGGCGGTTGGGGGGAGTAGTGAGGACCCGCACGTTGTGCCCAGCCTGACTCCAATACTTGGCGAACCCGTAAGGTCTCAGCGATGCTGATCTGTTCACCGGAGGAAAATCATAACAAACAATCAATATTTTCACGAGAAGAAGCAGTCGGAGTCGTATAACTTAATAACTGGAGAGAACTTAAGGAAACTTATAGTAATAACTTTGGCATGACAGAAGCAAACGTCAAAAGAATGTTAATACTTCATTTCAAACGCTTTATTCCATGCAATGAGATTGATCCACCGCCAGAACCGGAAATCAAATCGACACTTCCCATCGACCAGTTCCTGCCACTGCGCCTTGATGCTTTGAGTGCGCAATCCGGGGAAATCGAAATCGTCAGCACTGGCCAACTGTGCTTCCACCCAAGGGCGGAGATTCTGAAGCCAAGTACTCTCAGGGGTCACGAACCCCATTTTGTCTCGTCGATCCAATATTGGTTGCGGCGTTATTCCGCGCATTGCCTGCCTGAACACGGCCTTGGTCAGTCCATCGTTGTTGACAAGCAATTCTTCCGGCAACGAGAATAGAAATTCCGCAAGCTGGACAGTAAGAAACGGAACGCGACTTTCGATCGAATGAGCCATGCTATTTCGGTCTTCATAACGCAACAGCATTGGGAGGCTGGAAGCCCTTAGGCTGTGCCATAGTTCGGCGCGCAATCGCTTTTCGCCAGTGATCCTGTCAGGATAATCATCCGGCGACGAATTATTCAAAAACCAGATTTCATCGACAGCACTATGTGCTCCACCGCGACCTGAAATCGTCTTGGCGGTTTTCAGCCACGTTGCTCCTACAGAGAAGCCACAGAGCCGCCGGGCGAGGTCGAGTTTTCCAAGATATCGACCCGCGGAAATCCAGAATCGCAGCGCCTCATTCCAATGGCCGGCCCTCACAAGAGATTGGAGCCGCCTCGCTGGGTAGCCTCCATAGCCCGCTAGCATCTCATCCGCGCCCTGACCGTCCAACATGACTTTGATTCCATTTCTCTTCGCTGAGCGAAAAACATTCCACTGTGCGAAAATACTAGTACTGGCAAATGGTTCTTCCTGAGAAAGCACCAGCTCATCGAGATGCCTTGCAAGATCGGCGGGATTGGAGCTGCACGTATGCAGACGCGCCCCCGCCGCCTGCGCAGCGATTTCCATCCATCTTTCCTCGCTGCAAGAAGGATCATCAGGGACATAACCGAAAGCCTCAATCTTGGCATCTGGCTCCACAACGTGAATGGCCCCGACAATCGAGGAGGAGTCAATCCCTCCAGAAAGCGCCGAGCCCACTGGAACGTCGCTTCTCAGATGCAGGCGGACGCTCCCGAGGAATAGCTCGCGTACTCGAGCCGCAGCCTCAGCAGGATCGCTAGTGGACACGCTATCGGTTGGGATGTCCCAGTAGCCAACCGGTTGTACATCCCGTTCGGCTTTATCTATACTGAACGTCATGTAATGCGCGGCCGGCAGCTGGCGCACAGCAGAAAACATTGTTTCGTGTCCGTAATCGGTGACACCGTCAATCAGGTATCGATGCACCCGAGAGGGATTGGCGTTTCGCGGCACCCCAAAGGCCAAGAGCGGCTTAATTTCGGAACTAAACATGAAGACGCCATTCCGCCGCGCATAATAGAGCGGTTTGATGCCGAAGGGATCACGCGCGAGAAACACGCGCGGCTCCTGGGCATTCCGGAAGTCAATAATGGCGAATGCAAACATTCCGACCAATTTTGGCAACATTCCCACCCCCCATTTCTTCCACGCGGCAATGAGAACCTCCGTATCAGTATTCGTATTGAAACGGCCGCCCAGTGCGTTTTTTAGTTCTCGGTAATTGTATATTTCGCCGTTGAATACAATCCAGACAGATCCTTCAGCATCGCTCATGGGCTGGTGTCCCGCCGGAGTGAGATCCAGTATTGCAAGGCGCCGGTGCCCGAGCCAGACACAGAGTTCGTTCGATTTTGTGACTGTTTTTATATCGGGCAAATTCAGGCGGGGATCAGTGCCGCCGCCTTTAAACGCCTCGAAGGTCTGCTTGCCCACTATCAAACGCCCCATGCCCTCGTCATCCGGTCCGCGATGCCGTAGCAAGCCGCAGGCTCGGGCGACTTCAGCCGCGGTTGTTTCCGATTCCACTCCAATCCATCCAAGAATACCACACATATATCAAATTAAGACGTTGCAAAAACGTTGCTATACTTTTACGTACTCTATTGACTGTTTGAAAAAGAGGTTTATTTCATCACACAGATAATTTCAACGAAAGCTATTGAGCTCAACACTCGCTGCGCAGAAGCAGTTCAGCTATTCGCTGAGAAGCTCCCTGAACTCCGTTGACTTGTGGTGCAATCGTTGGAGCAGAAATGTTATGTGAACCAGTCGCGATCCTCTCAGAGGAGGCGCCAACAAGAGTGTTCCAGCCAGTCGTTACCGTTTCATTCCATTCTGTTTCATCGCGCAAAGTTAAACAGGGCTTGCCGGCCCAAAATGCTTCTTTTTGCAGTCCGCCGGAGTCGGTCAGAATGTACTGGCAGCCTCCAATGAGTGCCGCCATGTCCAAATATCCCACAGGTGGAATTGATTTGACGTTGGGGGGCAAAGCTAACCCGGTGCGATCCAGTGCAGCGCGTGTCCGAGGATGCATGGGAAACACAACTTCGTGTCCGGATATGGAAATCCCACGCAGAATACTGGCCAATCTCTCAGAATCATCCGTATTTTCCGCCCTGTGCAAAGTCATCAAAGCGTAGCCAGAACCAAGAATGCCGAGGCGGGCCAGTCGTTCTGGCTCTCGCGCCACCCGCTTTAATGTGGTTCTTAGGCCATCTTCCATGACATCGCCGACAACGAAGATGCCGGACTTGACGCCTTCATCAGCCAAGTGGCCCGCCGCTAGATCGGATGGACAAAACAACCACGTCGAAATGTGATCGGTGCAGATTCGGTTTAGTTCTTCGGGCATTGTTTTGTTAAAACTTCTTAACCCTGCTTCGACATGAGCGACCGGAATATGGAGCTTTGCCGCGGCGAGGGCTCCAGCCAGTGTGGAGTTGGTGTCTCCGTAGACTAATACGACGTCAGGACTATGATCAATGAGTATTCGTTCAATTCCGGCGAGCATTGCACCAGTCATTGCTCCATGACTTCCTCCACCGCATCCGAGGTGCCAGTGCGGAGCGGCTATGCCAAGCTCGTCAAAAAAGACTTGCGACATTGCGGACTCATAATGCTGTCCCGTATGGAGCAGGAATTCTCGCACACCTGCCTCCTTGAGCGCTCTGGCAACAGGCGCAGCTTTTATGAATTGAGGTCGCGCACCAATTACGGTTATAACATTCATAATTTGGAATATCGTTAGAAGTTGCAAATATCGGCAGTTTACATGTTTACGGACATCCGCGGCTGGCTTTTTGTTTTCGCTCTCAGCAGCCAGATGACGTATATTCCGAATATCAGGCAAAATGACAGTTCCACACAGACCGCACCTGCCGCGAGGAAGTATGGAGACGCCTGTTTCCAAGCCAGACAGCCGACACCAATCCGGGCAGCAGCAAGTGCAAATGCCTGAAACATTTGGCCTTTGTTTTCATTTAATATCGTTGGCAGGATGCTCACCGGAGATATAATGAAATTTGCGGCGACCCCCCACACCAAAATTTGTGCAAATTGGCCCGACACCCTCCACTCTTCACCGTAGATTGTGCCAAACAGCCATGGTCCAAACAGCGCAAATACGAATATCATTCCGCACGCAACCGGAGTCAGCATGCACATGGTCTTAACTGTTATGCGCCGAAGGTCATCGGCGTTCGAAACCACCCGGGCAGCTCTGGAGGCAAAAACCTGGCCAACTGAAGTGCCAAGAAGTTGCATGGGAGCTCGCATGAGGAGCGTGGACTGCGCATAGCAGGCACTCAGCCCGCCTCCCATTTGACCAAGGAACCAGATAAAACCTGCCTGACTCGCCATGTCGGCCAAATTCATCGGAAGGTTGACCAGGGGCAGCCGTCGGTACAGACCTGCAGCGCTGATCAGACTCAGGATGGACACTTCCCCCCTCCGCCAGGGAAACTGGCCAGACAGCTTGAGAAGCATGAGGAGGCACGCTGCTGAAGCCACAGTGGCAATTGTCAGAGCAATTGGCAGATTGGCGGACACACCTCCTCTAAGCCAAAATCCGGCGGAGGCGGCAACTACCATGGTCAAAGCTTGGGTAATTCTTGCGAAACTTTGAATCGAAAACAGCTTTTTTCGAGTACACCAAGCCAGCCCGGCCTGGGTGGTGCCCTGCGAGAAAACAGCAACTGGGAGAGCCCAGAAAACTTTAGGGAGCGATGGATTCATGTAGTGCCAGGCCCCCATGCAGATCGCGGCAAGAATGGAAGCGCCCAATGCGATCCAGAGGCACAGGCAGCAAAGGTTGCGGGCGACGTCATCGCTGTCAGGCAAAATGATGGCCATGTCATACCGCAAGGCCATGGCCGGCCCCATGGCACCCAGCAGGGCCGCAAACCCGGCCTGCAAGTCTTGCGCCTCCGGGGGGTACATAAACCGGGCCAGCACAGCCCCCCCGGCAAATCCTATTAACTGGGAAATGAAAGCACCGGAAGTCAGGACGGCGACCGCCTTGGCAGACGATCCAAACAGCCCCCGCAACCGATGCCCCCTCACGGGGTTCAGAGTCTTTTCGGATTTCTGTTCAGGTGGAATCTCGGCACCTACCATGATGATTTCGTGTACAGCCCGGCAGAAGCGCCGGATGATTCCAGTTTGGCCCGGCGCAGCGCAACTCCCGTGGCGCGCCTGACCATTAAGTTCTGAAAATGAGCCCCGCCATTGAGTCCAAACCGGATGAACGAACCGAGCTTTAACAGGCCCAGTTTCAACGCCTCTGGCAGCGCAAGAAGAAGGAGCATGCCAGCGCAAAAAGGCCAGCCCCAAATTGGAATCTTCCCTATCGATTCATATGCTTCTTCCATCGTTTCTCGGCTATCCCGGCTCAAATCAAATCGCATGTGGGCACCGACAAATATCCCTGCGAGTTTTTGCAGCCCTGGTCTTCCCCAAAGCTGTGATTTGCAAACCAGAGGGGCTATGTTGGAACCCGTCAGCAAGTCTATGTTTGCCGCGCTTCTGGTCTGGCCCAACCATGTGGCACTAAACAGATAATGACTCAGATATATCGTGTTGCTTCCATGATTCGGGTAGCGGGCGGACAGCAGTGGTGACAATACGACGGGCTTGTCCCCGCCTTCGAGGCGTGCCGCCACTCCACACAGGTCCATTATTACCCAGCTGGATGGCGAAATACCCGGACGCCTCAATTCAGAGGCCGCAGCGCGCACAGCCGCGCCTCGAACGACGGCAAGCCCGCAGTTACCAGGAAAATAGAAATATCTGGCCGCCAGCTCTTCAAGGCTGATTTGTGTCTCCTCACTGACCCAGTTTCCCGCCTGCGCATCCGCCCCGCTGCAGCAGAAAAGCGGCACTTCAGGATGCCGGCCGGCCATGGCCACCACAGCCTCGGGAACGCCGGGCAAAATCTCATCATCGTCTCCGAACACCATTACAAGCCGGCCGGTCGTCTGTTCGACGCACCGAAGCACATTTTCCACGGCACCGAGGTTTGTCTCGTTTCTGAAATGAACCAAGCGGAATGGACACTTCGCAGCTCGTGCAGCGAGCATTTCAGAAGTCCCGTCACTCGATGCATTATCTCCCACAACAACTTCCAAATCATTATCGGTCCAGTTAGAGCCGGTCGAGGCGGCCTCGACTGAATTGAGGAAAAGATTCAGAAACGACCTGCGGTTGAAGGTCGGAACTGCGATTGAAAGCAGTGGCTGACGCGGCGTGCTCATGATCGCAGCGCGGCTATGGTGTGCTCGACAGTGAGGCCGGCTATGCTCCGCAGGCTCCGCTGGCTCCCCACCGTGGAGACCATGCTCTCATTCATTCCCAAGTCCACGACCCGAGTGCTTCGCGGCAGGGCGGCCCGCAAAATGTCGCCAATGCCCCCCTCAAGAATGTGCTCCTGGAGGCACACGAGCTGTTCAAATCCTGCAAGCACGCCGACATCAGGCGGAGTGAGAGGGCACACCCAAGGCATGGAAAAGACACTTGGAGCATCGGCATCAAGGATGCTTCCGGCAGCGTCAAGCGCGACGTCAAGAATGCTGCCTGTTGCCACGATGGCCACTTTTGAGGAACCGCGTCGCACGCAATGGGGGCTGCGGCCGAGAGGCGGGGATTCGTAGATCCCTTTCTCGCCCGCTTTCCCCAGACGCAAATAGCTTGGCCCGGGATTCTCGGCAAGGTGGCGCACGCAGGCAAAGGTCTCACCGGGATCTGCAGGACTGAGTACTTTCATTCCAGGGAGTGTGCGGAGAATGGCGATGTCCTGGACGGCATGATGGGAATACCCAAGACTGCCGTAAGCGACGCCTGCACCAACAGAAACTACGGTGACAGGAAGGGCATGATAGCATACGTCGTTTCGGATCTGCTCGAGGCAGCGCAGCGTTGGAAAGTTGGCAATGGAGTAGGTAAATACATGCCATCCTTCGCTGGCGAGGCCCGCGGCAACACCCGTCATGTTTTGTTCGGCGACACCCGCATTCAGAAACCGACCGGGAAACTCTTGCGCAAACGGCTCAATGACCGAAAACCCGAGATCGCCAACGATGAGAAAAATATTATCCCGCCTGCGGGCCTCTTCTATCAATCCTTGTATGAATGCGGTTCTCATGGGATTTGCAACTGGTCAAGGGCACGGCGCAGCTCATCATCTCCGGGATTGCGATAGTGCCACAAAAGCTCGTTTTCCATATAATCAACTCCCTTGCCTTTCACGGTGTTCGCAATCAAGCATGATGGACGACCGGGCTCCCAAGGTGTCGCAGACAGGGCGCCTTTGAGGCCGGTCAAGTCGTGCCCATCAACCTCGCGGACACACCACCTGAAGGCCTTGAACTTCTCGGCAAGGGGATGTAAATCCAGAACCCCGGCCACAGTTCCGAGACTTTGAATCTTGTTGTAATCAATGATCACGACAAGGTTGTCCAGAAGGTGATGCGGTGCGAAGAGGATGGCCTCCCAGTTCGATCCCTCGTCCAGTTCACCGTCCGACAGAATAACGAAGGTGCGCCAGTCTGCCCCGGCACGCTTGGCCGCGAGTGCCTTCCCGCACCCAAACGGCAGTCCATGGCCGAGGGAACCCGTTGAAAACTCAACACCAGGTACTTTGTGGCTGACATGGGACATGAGCCTGGAGCCATCCGCCGCATAGGTGAGCAACTCCTCCACTGGAAAGAAGCCCCGCAATGCAAGCGCGGCATACAAGGCTGTACAAGAATGTCCTTTGCTGAGGATCAGACGATCACGCAGTGCCCATGCGGGTTCATCCGAACGGATATTCAGAACACCATCGTAGAGAACTGCCAGGATGTCCGCCATGGAGAGGGCCCCTCCAATGTGGGACGCTTTCGCAGCATGCACCATCCGCAATGCATGTCCCCGAATTGCAGAAGCGAAATCAAGAGTGGAATCAAATTTCATGTCAAAGAGTAGTCCAGCGAACAGGGTCGGCAGGCACCAGCACCGGTGTCCCGGCTGGCAGAAAATCAGCAATTTGCCGAATGATCTCTTCAGCGTATGAAAGAGCGAACACAACGACAGCCGGAGGATTGGCAGCTTCAAGTTGAAGGGGTGGATGAACCCTGAGTCTGGTCCCGGCCATAAACTTTCCGTGCAGCTGGGTGTTTCCGTCAACCAGGCCAGAAAGTTTGCCCTCAAGCGCAGGAGAGTAAGCGAGCGCAGAAGCCGTTCTCTCAGCAGCACCCCAGCCCCACGAGCCAAGTGGAAGTTGATTTACGGCGGCATCCAAGGTCGCGCGCCAGCGATACGCGGGTTCGGTGAGAGTGCGCCAGTCCCCATGGACGGACACCGGACTTGATCCGTGGCGGTAACTGCGCAGCAGGGATCCTCCGAAAACATCCACCACTTCGCCGCTTATGCATTCCAATCCATGACGAGCCATCAACGCGTCCAATGTTGATGCTTCAAAATAGTTGCAATGAAGAGCATAGAAGTTAGTCCACCAGCGGTGTTCGACTGCTGATGCCAAGTCGGGGACTTCGACCCAGAACTCCCCGCCCGGGCTGAGATGCCGCGCAACCGCAGCGACAAAAGCATTCGGCGTTTCGATGTGCTCCAGCACATGCCGGCAAACCAGACAGTCAAACGTGCGGAGTTTCTGAGAATCAGGCAAATCGGAAGGAAAGTATCCACGATGGCGGGGGGGGCGCCCTGCCTCTCCAAGTTCCGCCTGCGGGGAGGGGTCCATTCCGGCGACGTTCTGGTAGCCGAGCAGCTGCAGGGAATCAAGTAAAGTGCCATCCCCGCACCCTATTTCAAATATGGAGGCGTTCGACGGAAAGGCCGCCCGGATTTTGCTGGCAAATTCGGACAGATACTGCCTGTAGCCCGCGCTTTGTCCGCCTGCAAAGCCGTACTTTGAGTACATCTCCGTTGGAATGTGGTGGCCAAGCTGGACGAACCCGTCTTCGGATTGAATGACACGCAGAGGAGCACGAAGTTTGAGGGAGTCCTCCTCTGAGGAAACATAGAGACCGGGCAGCGGCGCGGAGTGCATGTCGAGCAACACGGAAGGTCGGACAAGCGGCGCACCGGTAAGGCGGCAATGGGTAACTTCTTTCATGAGCGTTTGGCGAGAAAATCAATCCATTCACGAACGGTGTCCAATCCCTCTGGAAGGGGAACGGAACGGGCATTTTGCCCTAGAAGTGCCGAAATTCGCGAGGTGTCAGGCTGGCACCTCACCATCCCGGGCGCGCGATTGTCGGGACTCCAACTGACCGCCTCGGTTGCGTCGAAGCCGTCGGCGCTGGCGCAGGCCTTCGCCAGCTCCAGGATGCTGACTTCATCCCCCTGCCGTCCAATGTTAAATGCGCGGCCGGGGGCATCCGGGTGGCGTAGACAATATGCTATCTGAGGCATCGCTTCCCAGACGTGGCAAAAACTCCGGCGAGGGGAGCCGTCACTGAGTAACTTGATGATCGTTTTTTCACGAAGCTGGCGGAAAAACTCAACAGGCACCCTGCCGTCGTTCCAGCGCTGTCCTGGTCCATATACATTCCACGGACGGAGGACTGTGAATGGGATGTTTTTCATGCGGGACAGTGTGACACCCAGAACCTCGGCCATTCTTTTCGATTCGCCATAGATTGAGCGTGCATCCGACAGATCCGGCCCGCCGTTAAAATCTTCAGAAGTTGGTATGCAATTTTCGGGCGGCTGGCCGTAGACTTCGGCCGTGCTGAAATAGACGATCCGCTCACAATTCTTGCTACAAGCCCGCTCGAAAAGCTGGCTTATCCCGCGTGTGTTCGCCTCATAGGTGGCAATGGGCTCACGCATGTAATCCGCCGGGGCACCAAATGACGCCGTGTGGACCACAATCCACTTTCTTCCGTCCGGGAGCAGGGTGTCTTCAACGGAGGCAATCTGCCATGCCGCAGGCGCAGAAGTCCCCGCAAAGTCAAAGAGCGGCACGTCCTTGGCGGCACGGCGGGCTGAAGCGGCAAGATCCAGCCGAATGCCATGGCGGCGCCTAATGGTGTCGAGAAAGACGAGCAGACTGGCAGCGAGGAAGCCGGAAGCTCCAGTGACAAGGACTGCCGCGCCATGAAGCTGTGCTGCAAGGGCTTCCAAGGGCGCCACCGTGCTGTCCAGAATAGATTTGTGGATTTGACCGCCCATCAGTGCTTTTGGCAAAACTTCAAAAGAGTTTCAATTTCGTAATCGAGAACCGCCCGCGTCAAACCGGGATAGGTCCCAATGAACATCGTTCGATTCATCAGGCGATCAGCACCCGTCAGCGGGGTGGCAACCCGGAAAGCATTGGGGTTGTCTTTTTTCAACTGCACAAATGCAGGCTGCCGCACTAAATTGCCGCCGAAGAGCATCCTGTTTCCAATTTTGTGCTTGTCCAGGTGACTGGCTATTTCTGTTCTGGTGAACGGCGCGCCGTCTTTGACGGTCATTTTGAATCCAAACCATGAGCATTCAGTGCGGCAACCTGTGTTGTCCCATTCGAAGCTCCCATCCTTGTTCCACGCTGTGGCGTGCGTTGGGAGGGCGAAGTCGATGAACTCCTCGAGTGGAGCAAGCCCGGCACGGAGGTACTGCCAGTTGTCCTTGCGCGCTTGAATGAAGGAGGGCAGCTTTTCCAACTGGCGAACGCCGATGGCGGCCTGAATGTCGAGCGGCTTGAGGTTATAGCCGAGATGGCTGTAAATGTATTTATGATCATAGCCCTGCGGAAGTTCGCCAAGCTGCCATCCCCAGCGTTTGTTGCAGGTGTCATCCTTACCGCTGGCGCACCAGCAATCACGCCCCCAGTCCCGGAAACTTTCGACGATGACTTTGAAACGCATGTCGCGCACAACATTCACAGCGCCCCCCTCGCCCATTGTCAGATGGTGGGGGGGGTAAAAGGACTGGGTGGACAAATCGCCCCAGGAACCAGTCCATTTCGACAGTCTCCCGTCCTCGCCAGGCTTGCCCTGACCTGCGGCGGCTGAGTGGCTGCCAGGCATCGAGTAGATGCACCCCAGGGCGTCGCAGTTGTCCTCAACGAGCCACAGATCGTGCAGGCGGCAAAAATCCAGCACCGCGCCAAGATCAAAAGGATTTCCAAGTCCATGAGCAATCATGACGGCCTTGGTTTTGCCGGAGGAAAAGGCCTCCCCGAGCTGGTCAACCCGGATGTTTCCAGTGATCGGGTTCGAGTCGACAAACACCGGCACCGCACCGTTTTGAATGATGGGCGCCACCGTCGTCGGAAAGCCTGCCGCGACGGTGATCACCTCGTCACCCGGCCTGATCCGCCTCTCCGCCGGAAGTTTGTGCGAAGTCAGGGCTGTCATGGCAAGGAGGTTTGCTGAAGAGCCTGAATTTACCGCAAGGCAACGCTTCACCTCAAGAAAATCAGCCAGACCCGTCTCAAAAGCCTCGCCCTCCTTCCCAAGCGTCAACCAGAAATCCAGAGTTGCAGATACGGCAGACTCCACCTCGTCCGCATCAAAGACGCGCGCCCCATATGGAACCACCGACTGCCCCGGAACAAATGGCGTCTTTTCGGGCCGGTCTCCGGGAAGACTGTCCCTGTGGCTCAACTCCGAGTAAAGCCGGGTAAGCCTCAGTATTTCTTTTTTTAATTCATCTCGATTTGTGCTCATTAACTAAATGATTGTTAAATTATTGATTACAGGCGGGAGAAACCCGAAGTGTAAGCGCTCAGGTCGGCCAGCGAGCGCTCCCGGGCGGTGCGGCCATCCTGGTTTCGATACCATGAAACAGTACGCTCGACCGTCGTGGTGAAGTCCCACAAGGGGGACCAGCCCAGCAGGTGAAAAGCCTTGTCAGTCGCCAGATTGAGAAGCGACGCCTCATGGACTGCACCAGGCTCCGAGCGATCAACCCATGTGCCCGGCCAGAACTGAAGGGTCCGTTCCATCAAACTCGAAACGGGCTGATTTGAAGCGAGTGATGGTCCAAAATTGAATCCACTGGCAAGATGCCTCAAACGCGCGCAGTCACCTTTTTCGGAGGCGGCTGCGATCTGGGCAGCCAGAGTAAGATAACCGCCGAGGGGCTCGAGAACATGCTGCCAAGGCCGCGTCGCCTTGGGATTCCTGACCTCAACAGCCTTGCCTGCCGCCAGAGCCCGCATGGCATCCGGAACGATCCGGTCCTCGGCCCAGTCTCCTCCCCCGATTACATTTCCAGCACGCCCGCTGGCGACCTGCACCGGGCTGTCGGCTCCAAAGAATGATCTTCGATACGAAGAAACGGCCAGCTCGGCACAGCCCTTGCTTGCACTGTAGGGGTCATGACCGCCCATCGGGTCTTCCTCCCTGTAGGCGTGCAGCCACTCCCGGTTTTCATAACACTTGTCCGTGGTTACCATGACGGCCGTGCATGGCATTTCCAGCAGCCTGATCGCCTCGAGTACGTGCACAGTACCCATGACGTTTACGGAGAAAGTCTCAACCGGCTCCCTGTAAGACCGTCTCACCAAGGGCTGAGCCGCCAGGTGAAACACGAAGTCGGGGGCTGTTGTTGCCAGTACACTTCTGACCTTGAGCGCATCGCGAACATCAACGCGGTGGTCCGAAGCGATCCGGTCATGCAGACCCAGCTGGCCGTACAATTCCTGCCCGGGAAGCGGGTCAAGGGCGAGCCCGTGGACGTAAGCACCGAGGCCGAGAAGCCACTCGCACAGCCAGCTTCCCTTGAAGCCGGTGTGCCCGGTGACAAGAACGCGCTTCTCGCGAAAACGGCTGCCGAAACCGATGTCTACCAGACTTTCCATGGGGCATTTCCTTTGGACCAAAGTTCGTTCAGCATCTGGCTCTCGCGATAAGTGTCCATACACTGCCAAAAACCCTTGTGCTGATATGCGGCCAGGCGACCGGAAGCGGCCACCGCCTCAAGTGGTTTCCTCTCCAAAATGCAGGAGTCACCGTCAAGATGATCCGCCAGCGACCGGTGGCACACAAAGAACCCGCCATTGATGAAATTATCCTCCCTTTCGGGCTTTTCGTGAAAGGACTGCACCATGCCGGCGGACAGTGCAAGCTCGCCAAAACGCCCCTCAGGATGCACTGCGGTCAGGGTCACCTGCGCCTGCTTTTCGAGATGGTAAGCCACGGAGGCATTGACATCATGGCTGCTTAGCCCGTCACCGTAGGTAAGCAGGAAATTTTCGTCCTCAATGAACGGCATGACGCGCCGAACACGACCACCGGTCATGGTCTCCTGCCCGGTGTCGATCAGCGTAACATTCCAGTCATCCTCGTCGTGACGGGTATGGTACTTGATTTCAGGCACGGCTCCCAGACGGATGGTGACATCGCTGGTGTTCCACTGGTAGTTGCGGAAGTAATCCTTGATGTATTCCCCCTTGTAGCCAAGGCACAGGATAAAATCCTTGTGCCCGAAATGAGCGTAGTGCTTCATGATATGCCACAGAATGGGCCGCCCGCCTATCGGCACCATGGGCTTTGGACGAAACTCGGTTTCCTCTCTGAGACGCGTCCCCTGACCACCACATAAAATTACGACTTTCATGAAATTGGAATTTGAAGTATTTAGCTTTGAGCTGACATCCACGAGGAAATGGCAGCAACCACGGCTGCGCGCTGATCCGCCTGCAGCTCCGGATAAATCGGAATGCTGAGGGCTTCCCCAGCAAGCTTGTGGGCCACTTCACAATCAGACCGGCTTGCTTCGGGTGTGTATTGGAAGCATTCCTGCTGATCCATCGTAAGCGGGTAGTAAATTTCGCAGCCGATATTCGCGTCAAGCAGGTGCTTTTTGAGGGAATCCCGCTTTCCCGCACCAATCACGCGAAGGGTATACTGGTTCCAAATGTGGACATTATGTCCATAAGAAACGGGGAGCACGATCCGCGCGCCAGATGCGGCAATCGCGGCGTCCTGGGCGCGCACGCATTTGCAATGGTCAGGGCTGGCGCACTCAACGCCGGGCAGTTTCGAAAGCTGGCTCGTATAATCAGCAGCGTTTCGCTGCCGGTTGTCGGTATATGTGCCATACCGGCCAAGCTTGACCCGGAGCAATGCAGCCTGAAGTGGATCCAGCCGGAAATTGGCCCCAACATACTTGTGAAAATATTTTGGCTTGCTTCCGTGCGTCCTCAGAATTCGGGAGCGCTCGGCAAGGGCATCATCGTTGCATACCAGCATTCCCCCGTCGCCAAAGCCTCCGAGGTTTTTGGAAGGAAAAAAACTGTATGTGCCAAAATCACCCATCGTCCCTGATCCGTGCCCCTTGTAGCGCGCACCGATCGATTGTGCCCCGTCCTCGATGACGAAAAGATTGTGAGCCTGCGCAAGCGCCATGACCGCGTCCATGTCGGCCGGCTGGCCGAACAGGTGAACCGGAATGATGGCCCTCGTCCTGGCTGTTATTTTTTTTGCAGCTTTTGTGGCATCAATGTTGAAGCAAACCGGGCAGGAGTCCACAAAAACGGGGGTCGCTCCCGTGCGTGAAACGCACCCTGCCGTGGCGAAAAAGGTGAACGCAGGGCAAATGACTTCATCCCCGGGCCCGATACCGAGAGCCATCAACGCCAGCAGAATGGCATCGGTTCCGCTTGATACACCGATTGCATGCCTTGCACCGACCATTTCGGCAATCTCACATTCAAAGCGCTCAACTTCAGGCCCCTGAATGAAAATTCCAGATTTCAGGACACGGGAAAAAGCAGCCGTTAATTCAGCCTCAAGGGGCAAATTCTGGGCGTTGACGTCAAGTAGAGGAACTTTGAACTGGGACATGACTTTGGTAGTGGTTTAAGAATCGAAAATCGCCAGACCTGCGACTTCAGGCTTGATGCACGCCGCTAGTGGAAGGGCTGCAGGAACGGGCAACCATGGCGCGACACCGAGCCATGAGCGGCAGCTCGAGGAAGAAATGGCAGAGCAGCCCGACACCAACGGCTACGAGCGAGGATGCGAGCATGAGACACTGGTAAAAAACGACCGAACGACCCTGGCTGCCTATGCCAAAATGATTCCCGGCCTTGGCGATCACGGTCAGAACTTCATTGTGCAGCAGGTAAATGGAATAGGATGCAGCGCCGACGAGCGCGATCCAAGACGGAACCTTCAGCACCCCGCGCCGCTCCATGCCGACAAGTCCCAGCATGATGAAGCAATTGGCCGCGCCGAAGACCAACTTGTCCCATAACACCGGCACTTCATTCATTGGAACAAACCCCTGCCCCAGGCACAATTGCCAATAACCGGCGTACATAGAGACGCCAGTGACGAGGAGGAGGCATGACCGCAGCACTCCTCCAGACAGCGGCGCGCGGGAGGCAATCCAGGCGGCCAGAACACCGAAAAGAAATTCCAAGTTGTAGGGACTCCAGGCAAATTGGAGCGGGTGCCCGGCGCCAAGGTTGAGGCCGGGAAGGATGAAGATGCCGCCAATCCAGAGGAACAGACCAGCGAAGGCAAACTGACGCGGCAGTACAATGGCAAAGCCGAACAAAACGTAGAATAACATTTCAAAACTGAGCGTCCAAGCAACGCCGATGACCATTGATCCAGGCAGGAAAAAAATGCTGTTCACCACCCTGGCCCCGGGCGAAGCCGGATCATCCCCCCAGGATCCCAGCAGGCTATAGGAAAGGATTTTGAGTGCCACCAGCACCCAGTACAAGGGAATGATTCGAAGAAACCGCCGGAGGGCATAACGCTGAGACATCTCCGGACGGCCAATATCTTTAAAATGCGCCCAGGCGATGACAAACCCGCTGATCCCGAAAAAAATGTCAACGCCAATCCAGCCGCAAGCGGGGAGTCCTCCGCCAAAAATGGTGACAGGCTCGCCAGGCCAGCGAACGTGTCCGTACCATTGATGGAATGTGTGGAATAATATCACCGACAGCGCGGCAATACCACGCAGGGCCTGAATGGTCTGCAAATGCAGACTCGCAGGAATCCCAGATTTTGATCCGGCGGACATGTGCGCTTTCACTGTTTTGAGCGGCCTCCTCGCATGAACGGAAGTGTAAGCACACTGTTCATAAGTGGCTGCGGCTAATTGGCAGGATGCCCGTCATTGAGGTTTGAAATCATCATACGAGCGAAGCCCGGTGCTCAGATCTGGAGGAAGCTGCGCCTCCTCGTCAAGATCCAGGCAGCTGACCCCGGAGTCCTGCAACCGGTAGCGGTATCCGGATTCAGGACAGACGCCGACACCGGCTTCATCGAAGTGAAGCAAGTGTCCGTGGCGGCTCATCCAACCCTTCTGCCTTGCGGGAACCCCCATCACATAACCGTAATCGGGCACGTCCTTTGCCACGACTGCACCAGCCGCGACAAAACTGTAGCGCCCAAGCGTAATCCCGCAAACGATGGTGGCGTTCGCACCGACCGTCGAGCCGCGGCGGATGACCGTAGTCTCGTAAAGGCTGTGCCGCTTCACCTGACTGCGAGGATTTGTAACGTTCGTCAGCACGCAACTCGGCCCAAGAAACACGTCGTCCTCTATGGTCGTCCCGGTGTAGATGGCCACATTGTTCTGCACCTTGACGTTGGAACCTATGATTACATTATTTGCCACCATTGTGTTCTGACCGAAAATGCAGTTTTCGCCAATGCGGGCCCCGGAACAAACGTGGGCCCAGTGCCAGATTTTTGTGCCGTTGCCAATGACTGCGTTGTCATCAACGATGGCGGTGGGATGGACAGAGTAGGACATTGGGGAAACAGTTAGAACGAGCGGGCGGCTGCAGCTTCGAGAACACGAATGACGTCCACACCATTTCGGCCATCAGAACGGGGGGTGGTTCGGTTTATTACACAGTCTATGAAATGTTGAAGTTCGATTTCCAATGGCTGTCCACTCCCCTCAAACAGGATCTCGGAACCGCCATCCACATTATTCAGCCCCGAATCAATTGTCTTCCTTACCAGACTGACCTGCTCCTTTTTCTCATCGTATACCAGCATGCCCTTTTCGCCCACAATGGTCAGCCCTCTTCTGTCTTCAGGCCAAAGCCAGGAATTGTGCAGGTGGGCCTGCCTGCCATCGGCAAACTCCATGTGAAGGTAGGTATCATCCTCCACATTGCCCTGGAGACCGCGGTGGCCGAAGCAGGCGACCCTGACCGGCGCCTCCCCTGCCAGAAACAGGAGGGCCGCCACATCATGAACGCCCAGCGACCAGAGAACGTTTTCCACGGCCCGGGCTTTGCCCAGTTTAGAGCGCTCCTGATGGAGCGTATACACGCGGCCCAGCCCCCCTCCGGCCAGAAAGCTTCGTATGAACTCTATGGCGGGCTTGTACATGAGCAGGTGCCCCACCATCAGCACCCGGCCCAGCTTTTCAGCGGTGTTGCACAGGTCTTCAGCTTCTCCAACCGTCAGGGTCATCGGCTTCTCTACAAACACATCCTTGCCTGCAAGCAGACATTCTTTGGCAATTCTATGGTGACTCGGTGCAGGCGTTGCAATGGTTACCGCTGCGATTTCCGTTCGGTTGAACAACTCTCCATGGTTTGAAACCACTGCAATTCCGGGATAACCCGCCGCCATGGCGGCGCGCAGCGGCTCGGCTGCTTCAGCCACAACACCCAGCCGCCCCATGTCATGCAGGGTTCGGACAATGTTCCTGCCCCATGCGCCCGCTCCTATTGCCGCCAGTTTCACACTCATTTCGGTCGATAGCATCAAGCTTTAACCACCTGGCCGGACTTGGTTTTCACAGAGACCATCGCATTGCGCGTGTCCACTATCAAGGGGGCCCATTCAGCAAGTTCAACTAGGTTGAACTTTTTGTGATTCGTTGCAATCAACACCAGATCATAGCTCGACACCGTCCCCTGCGACCACTGAACGGATTTCGTGCCAGTGTACTCGGCGTGCTCGCGCGTCGATGAAATTTCGGGAATGTGCGGGTCATAATAATCGACCACGGCTCCCCTTTGCGTCAGGAGGTCGAAGAGGCGGAAAGTTGGTGATTCACGCATGTCGTCGACATCCGACTTGTAAGCGAGGCCCATGACGAGCACTCGACTGCCGTTCACCGGTTTGCGGTGCCGGTTCAGCACGTCTGTCACGCGGGTTATGACGTATTCCGGCATGGATTCGTTTATCTCTCCAGCAAGTTCAATGAACCGGGTGTGAATGCCGTACTCCTTTGCCTTCCAAGTCAGATAGAACGGGTCGATGGGGATGCAATGGCCACCCAGCCCGGGTCCCGGATAGAAAGCGGTGAATCCAAAGGGTTTCGTCTTGGCTGCGTCAATGACTTCCCAAATGTCGATGCCCATGCGATCGGCTACGATTTTCATTTCATTTACCAGCCCGATGTTGACCGCGCGGAAAATGTTTTCCAAGAGCTTCGCAAACTCCGCCACCTGAGTGCTGGAAACAGGCACCACCGCCGGGTAGACCGCCCCATAGAGGGCAACGCCTTGTTCAAGGCATGCCGGCGTATGACCTCCAACAAGTTTGGGAATGGCAGTGCCGTGGAATTGAGGATTCCCCGGATCCTCACGCTCAGGCGAGAACACGATGTGCACGTCTTTTCCGATGGCAAGCCCCCTAGCCTCGGCTTTTGGCACAAGCTCCTCGAGGGTTGTTCCGGGGTAGGTTGTGCTCTCCAGACTGACCAGCTGCCCCTTTCGCAAATGGGGAATGATCGAATCGATGGTGGCCACCACGTAGCTCAGATCCGGCTCGTGGTGTTTGTCCAGCGGAGTAGGCACGCAAATGATGAGGGCGTCGGGCTCGCCGGAGCGGGTGAAATCTGTCGTTGCCTCCAGCAGCCCGGCTGCCAGTGCGGTCCTGATTGGTTCCGGCGAAATGTGCTCTATGTAACTCTCTCCAGCCGTCAATTTCTGAACCTTGCGTTCGTCCACGTCGAAGCCCAGCACCTTGTGGCCCTTGGCCGCGTAACTCAACAGGAGTGGCAGGCCGACATAACCCAGCCCATAAATGCCTACTATCAACGATTTGTTCGCGGCCTTGTCCTTTATTGTCATCGTGTGATTTAGCTTGTGAGAAATTTAAATTCTTGCCGTCCCATTCCCCAGACTGAGAGTGAAATCCTCGAAGGTCCTCCTGAGCCCTTCGGCAAGTCCAACCAGTGCCCGCCAGCCAGTGGTAATCAATCGAGTGGAATCGAGCAATTTGCGAGGTGTTCCGTCCGGCTTGCTGGTGTCGTTGACGATGCGACCGGCGTAACCGGTTGTTTCAGCGACGAGCCGGACGAGGTCCGAAATTGGCATATCCTCTCCGGTCCCCACGTTCATCACATCGGGCGGGTTGTCGAGAGCCAGAACGTGCAGGCAGGCAGCGGCCAAGTCGTCAGAATAGAGGAACTCACGCTTCGGGCTTCCCGTTCCCCAGACCACCACCTCCGACTGCCCGGCCAGCTTCGCCTCGTAAAATCGCCGGATGAGGCCTGGAATCACATGGGAATGCCCGGGATGATAGTTGTCTCCGGGTCCGTAGAGGTTGTTCGGCATCAGGGAAAAATAGCGGACACCATGCTGGCGTCGAAGGGCTTCACAAAGCTTGAGCGCGGCTATTTTTGCCACGGCGTAGGGCTCGTTGGTCGGTTCTAGGGGCCCCGTCAGCAATGCTGATTCGCGGATGGGCTGCTCCGCATGCTTCGGGTAAATGCACGCGCTGCCAAGGTTCAGCAGGGTCTTCACCCCCGCCTGGAAACTGCCCATGATGACGCTTGTGGAGATCGCAAGATTTTCCGCGATAAAATCTGCCGGCAGACTTTGGTTCGCCGCAATACCGCCCACTTTGGCGGCTGCGAGGATGACGACGTCGGGCTTTTTGGCGTGGAGCCACGCGGCAGTGGCCGAGTGGTCGGCGAGATCCAGTTCCTGGCGCGTCGCGGTCACGACATTGTCATAGCCAGCCGCCGTGAGCTTGCGCACGAGAGCACTTCCAACGAGTCCACGATGACCCGCGACAAAGATGCGTTCGGAAGGTTTCATCAAAGGACGAGGGCAAGCTGCCGCCCTTGGTCAGCGGCCCCGCAGGGGACCAGACCAATCAATTTCGAGGCACTCAATGACCGGCAATCCGGCACTTTAATTTCTTGATTCCCAGCTAAACTCCGGCCGCTGCCGCCGCCTGGCGGACACTTCGACCACTCAGCACCGAGAGGAGGGGAACCTCGATCTCCCGGCTTTGTCCTAAAAATTCCAAAAGCACCCGCACCCTGTCGCGCGCCGGCAGCAAGTGGGTCACCCGCCCCGTCGCGCCGCGGAGCGGCCCCTCGGCGATCTCAACATCCTCTCCCACCTCCACGCCCACTTGAACAGTGATAATTTCGTCGTCTGAAAATGAAGTGCGCAGTTCGGCAATCAATTCCGGCCTCAGCTCGGGCACGAGTGAGCCGAAATGGACCAGACCGGATACCCCCGTCGTGGACAGTACCTGACGCTGCAGCGCCGACCAGTCGCAGCGGGCAAAAATGTATGTCGGGAAAAGTGCTTCGGTGAACCAAACGCGGCCACGCGGGAGGATTTTGAGGTGGCGCAGACGGGGGCAAAAAACCTCGACACCATCTCCAAGCATGCGCAGCTGGCGGGCCGCAATGTGCTCGCACTTTGGCTTTGTGCGCACGCAGCGCCAGACCGGCCCCACAGGAAACTGGAAAACGCCTCCGCTCATCAGTCCAGTATCCTCCCCAGCAGCGGTGCGAGTTCGAGCGCCCTATTGCGCCATTGATCCAGCTTTTTGAGCCGGGCCTCGTAAAAGGCTCTGGTCTCAACCGACGCATCCGCCGAGCTGTTCTCATGCTGAAGAGCTTTCAACCGTCCCATTCGGCTTTCGCCTGCATCCAGGTGAGGCAGCACCTGACCGTTCAGAAACCCCACTGCCAGCTTTTTCAACTCAGTTTCGGCAGTAAAATGGTCGCGCCTGTCTCCGGAGACGTAGGTGGCCTTGACCGCGCCAATTTGCTTCAACATCTTGATCCCCTGACTAGCAGAGCCCTTGCTGATCTTCAGACGGGTCACCAGATCATCCAGGGTGAGCGCAACGGGGGAAATGAAAAGCAGACCGTAGATTTCACCGAGGGAACGCGGCATCCCCAGCAACCTCAAGGCATTGACAAACAAATCCACCACTTCAACCTCCAGGGCCGACAACTCCGCCTGCTCAGCCGTCGCCGGCGCAGCATCTGCGAGAGTTGTCAGTTGAACGGCCATCACCCTTCTTTTTTAGCGAAAGAACGCAGTTCGTTCAAGAAAAAATGAACAAACTGAGCAAATTTTATTAATCCCTCCTAACAATTATGGGGAAAGCAGTGGATTGTGGCCGCGGCCCCCCTTTTCTCTGAGGGCCCCCTCGTTTGCCCGAGCACCGGGCTCAATGGCTCCAGAAAACCTCCGGTTCCACGACTCCTCAGTTGATCATTCTCCCCCCTCCCCTACCCTGCCACTCTTCATGAAACTGGCCGTCGTCATTCCATCCTACAACCACGCTCACTACATCGGTGCCGCTCTGGACAGCGTTCTGGGGCAGACTCGCAAGCCACAGCGGATCATCGTGGTGGACGACGGCTCAAAGGACGACTCGTTGTCCCTGCTGCGAACCTTTGAAGCGCGGGGCGTGGAAGTCCACGCGCAGGAAAACAAGGGCGCCCACGCCACCATCAACCGCCTCATCGACCTCGCCTCCCAGGATTGCGATGCCATCAGCATCCTGAACTCCGACGATTTCTACACTCCCACCCGCTTCGAAAAGCTGCTGCCCGCCCTCGAAAAAGAAACAGCAAAGGCCGTTGTCGTCAGCGACCTCCAATACATCGATGAAAACAGCTCCCCCCTCCCCGCTGACCACCCGCGGGGCAAATGGAAACGCGCCGTTTGGGCTTCCTGGAGCCAGCCCGATCTGGATCTGGCAGCGTGGATGGGGCAGGCGAACTTCGCTGTCACCACCTCCAACGTCATCGCCCGGCTCGATTTCCTCAGGGCCCACCCGTTTAAGCCCTACCGGTTCAATCACGACTACTATTTTCTCGCGCAGGCCGCACTCCGTGATCAACTTGCCGTGGTCGGCGGGGAGCCGCTCGTCAGCTACCGGGTGCACAGCACAAACACAATCAATACCTCCCCCGCCCCGCTGATCCGCGAACTCCTCCGCCAGCACCTCGATCTTTACCACGATCTCGCCCCCGAATTGGCCACCGATCCAGCCCTCCGGGCCCGGTTCTCCCGCTACATGCGCGCGGCGTGGGAAAATGTCTCCGCCTTCGACGCTGGGCTCTTCCAGACGCTTGTGGCCCAGTTTGTCGAGCTGCAGTCTCCGGAAACCATTGAATCGCTCATCGCGGGACTGTCCGACGAAGCCTCCTGGCCCGAACTCGCCGCCTACCCGAACAAATCCCTCGTCAACAACAGTAACGGCACTACGCCCCTGAGCTGCACTCCCGGCGCTCTGGCGGAAAAATACGACACTCAGCGCGCCAGCCTGGCTGCGCTCAAAGCGACAACCGGCGAACTGCGGGAGCTGGCCCGCCTGCGCCAGCGGCTTCTCCAGTCACGGTGGGCAGCCCTGGGCCAGCTCGTCGGGGCGGCACGCCAGCTCAGCACTGACGAGGGCAAGACCCCGACCGAAAAACTGGCCGCCCTGCAGGAAAGGGTCGCCACCAATCGCTGGCTGCGCTTCGGCCAGTCTTTGGGTCTTTGGAAATCAGAAAGCTGACTCCAGCCTGGCTCTTCTATTTCTTCGCTTCGGCAGCACCCGGCTCAGCCACGGCTGCCACGCTTTTTGACAAAACATTGATCGTGTGTGTGTCGTAGCGCACCTCCAGACTGGCGATCTCTGAGACCGAGCGCAGGAGGTCGTACATCGAGATCTTGCTCAGGTGTACCGTCACCTCCTGCTGCTTGTCCATCGTGTTGAGGTTAAAGATGAGATTCGGTTTCACTCCGTTCCCGGCCAGCTGCTGGCCCTTCATCTGGATGAATTCCAGCACCTCCTCCACCTTCGCCCCGGAGAAGTCCACCTTGTCCACGATCAACTGCTTCATCCTGCCCTCCAGCGTGCCGGACTGGCGGCGGGCGGCCATTTCGGCTTGCAGGATCTGGTTGAGGTAAATGCGGGTCGGCTGGTGCTGTGGATTTGCCGCCTGCACCCTCTGGAGCCGGTCCTTCGCCGTCACCATGTCGCCCCGCTGAAACGCCGCCACCCCCTCCTGATAAAGTTCTACAGCGCCTTTGACCGGCGCGGCAGCTGGTGCCGCTGGAGGGGTGCTCTTTTGTGCGTTAAGCGGTGGCATCAGTGCCAGACCTGCGGCGGCGAGAACGAAGAATGCTTTCATGGTATTTTTTTGGTTGGTTCACTGAAATGAACGCTGCATTCGCCCTCCCTCTTAGAAAAAATTGCGATTTCGCGGTCTACTTCGCTCTCGGCGGAATTCTTGCAGGGTTCTGTTGATTCATTGTGGAAATTATGGAATACGCGTTTAATTTCCGGCGCGTGACTTCCTCTTCACTGCTTACCCCACCTTCCACGCCGGTTTCACCAGCCTTCGAACCACCTCCCCGGTCAGTCTCCTGCCCGCAGTGCGGGTGGGTTGAGAGTCAGGGAGATGCGGAGTGTCGCAGCTGCGGCACATCCCTCGTCGGCGCGCAGCCCTTCGTCCAGGTCTACGCTCCGGAGCCGCGCCACCACGAGGTCCGCGCTGGGGCCACTGCCGCGCCATCTGAGATTGGCGCTGTGTTCCCGGTGCGCAAGGCGCTGGTTGCCCTGCTCCTTCTCTTTCTGGGGTGGTATTCTTACAGCAACAGACGGGTGCACCATCCTGCCGGCATCCTCGTGAAGGAGGAGCCCAAACAAGGACCCGTGCCCGAAGGGAAAAAGCCGTGGCCGGGCAAAAAAAACGCCTCCATCACCCCGCTGGCCACTTACGACATCACCGCGCGCGTTCTCCAAAAGGAGCGATACCGCTGGGATCCCGTCTCAGACATTTCCCCGCTGGACCTGGGCGTCGGCTGGGGCGTCATGTCGGACGAAATGAACGCCGTGCGCTGCACCTTCGGCAACAACGGACGCTACCTCACCTGGCACTGGGAGGGCGCAGATTTCCCCGCCGAGCAGGCATCCACCTCCATGGGCAACATGCACATGCTCCCGGCAAACGACGATGTGCGCAGCCAGCTCCTCGACCTGAAAGAGGGGCAAATCTTCCGCGCGCAGGGCTACCTGGTCGAGGTCATCCGCCCGAACAGCATGCCCTGGACCAGCTCCCTCACCCGGCTCGATACCGGCATGGGGGCCTGCGAAATCATGTGGGTCGAGCGCGTGGCGGTGAAACACTGAGCCCCGCCCGCACGCTTCACGACACAGTCAGGCGGGAAACCTGACAACTTCGCCAGCCTGCACCCGAGGACGCAGGCCGGGATTGTGGCGAACTTGTTTGCTGGCCCAGCCCCGCCTCCCCGCTTAGGCTGCGCCTGATCCTGCGCTCCCGCGCCCCACCCCAGCTCCAGCCCCTCCACGACCATGCTTCGACCACATTTCCTCGCCGCCACCGGCCTGCTCCTCATCCTCCAGACGGCCTCCTGGGCCGTGCCAGCCGTGACGGGCATCGCGAAGCGCTCCTACTACACGGACACCGCCACCGTGACCGTCACCCGCACTGCGGGCAACACCTACGCCGCCTGGATTGACGGCGTCCCGGTCGATCCGGCAGTCGCCTGGACGGAGACCCGCTTCGGCTACCACGAATTCAAGGTCACCGAGACCGTCACCGCCACGAACGTCTCCACCTCTGACACCTGGCAGTTCATCATCAAGGATTCCTACCGGGGCGGCTCCTCGTCAAACACCTACCCCGAGGCCGGCCTTGGCCGGTGGGTGCCGCTCCGTAGCATCGATGCCCCGGACGAGGTGCTCGATGCCGCGCCAAACCTCACCGTCATTTCCCCCGCCCGCCTCCCCGCTGGTTTCAGCCTGCCCGTCATCAGCCGCCTCACCGAGGCCGACGGCTCCGCCTCGAAGCTCATCGGCACCATGAAAATCGACGGCGCCAGCGCCCCCTCCACCCTCCGCATTTACCGCGGCGGCGGGTCCCGCGTCGTCACCGCTCCGGCAGCGGGCACGCACTCGCTCACCTGCAGCCTCGGCACACGGACGGTGACGCGGCCCCTCACCGTCGACGCCTCCCCCGCCTGGCAGACGCTCTCCGGCGCAGGCGGCGGCCGCACCTTTGCTGCAAACTCCTACATCGACGTCACCGGCACCGTCACCGTCGCCGCCGGCACCACGCTCACCCTCGGCCCCGGCTGCGTGCTGCGCTGCGCCCAGGGCGTCGAGTTTGAAATCCTCGGCACCCTGGCAGTCAATGGCACCGCCGCGGCCCCCGTCGTCTTCGGCCCGGCGGCAGGCGCCGTCTGGGGCGGCATCTGGGTGCACAGCGCCGGATCCCAGGCCAGCATGAAGTTCGCCATGCTCACCGGCGGCGGGGCAAATCCAACGTGGATCACCTCGCACTCGATGCATTCGCACAAGGCGCAGCAGCCGCTTTTCACCTGGTCGGACAATGGCGGTGCCACGCTGGAGGACTGCTTCATTGTGGAAAACCCCTCCGGCCAGTGCATTCATGGCGACGTCTCCACCGCCCCCGTCACCCTGCGCCGCTGCGTGCTCCAGAAGTCCATCTCCGGCGGCCAGGTCCACGAGTGCGTGCTGAGCTGGGAAAACAACCACCTCCTCGAAATGCCCGTCGACAGCGCCTTTGCCGACGCCGCTGCGGCGGACTCCGACTACGACGGCCTCTACATCAGCGGAGGCAGCACCACCATTTCCCAGTCCGTCTTTGGCTGGGTGAAGGATGACGGCACCGACTCCGGCTCCGGCGCCACGAGCAACGTCTCCGTCACCAACTGCTGGTGGGAAAGCTGCCTGCACGAGGGCATGGCCTGGTCCGAGGGCGGCAGCCGCACCGTGCGCGATTGCGTCGCCATGAACTGCGGCCAGGGCATGGAATGCGGCTTCACCGGCCAGGGGTCGGGCACACCGTCCGTCGACGCCCAGCGCGTTTACCTCACGGGCAATCTCAACGGCATCCGCTACGGCGACAACTACGACTGGAGCTACTCCGGCAAGTTCGACGTCCATGATTCCCTCTCCCTCTACAATGGCGACGACGTCTTCGGCATCCACTGGGGCATCTACGTCGGGGCCACGGCGAAGAACTGGACCTACGTGGGAAGCAACCGCACCTCCGCCGCCTACATGCACCTGGAGGCGCTCGGCGCTCCGCAAAATCTGGGCGCCACCATCGTCTCCGTCCCCCAGACCGAGCACCCCGCCATCCCCACGTGGGATCCCGGCAGCGCCGCCCACCTCGCCAGGCTCGCCCCCTTCCTCACCCAGCCCGCGGGAAAAAGCGGCTGCGGCATCGCGCAGGATACCCGCCTCTTTTCCCGTGCCTCCTACGGCGGCCAGGTCAGCGTGCGGCTGGACCGCCCCGTCACTGTCAGCCGGTCCATCCCGTGGCGCATTACCGGAAAAACCACTCTCAACTCATCCACCTCCACCACTCTGGCTACGGGCGCTCTCCCCATGCCCGCTGGCTGCCAGGCAGCCACCATCTCAGTTCCCGCCCTCGGTGCAGGCGGCGCCAGCTACGCGGCCGTCACCCTCACCTTGGGGGACTCGCCCAACTGCCTCGTGACCGGTCCCCCCACCGTCACCTGGGCCGACCTCAGCTTCCCCCCGGCACCGCCCACGCCGTCCCCCACCACCCTTCTCGCCCGCACCACCACCGGGTGGAAATACCTCGCCCAGTCCAGCGCCGCCCCCGCCGGGTGGGATGAACCCTCCTTTGCCGACACCACCTGGACCGGCCCCGTCACCTCCCCGCTCCAGACCGCAGAGGCCGCCCTCGGGGGCACCGCCGTCCCGGCCAACCCGGCCAACGCCACCCGCCCGTACAACACGACCTACTTCCGGCGCAAGTTCACCGTCACCGACAAGTCCGCCTTCGCGACACTCGCCATTAATTGCATGAGGGACGACGGCGTCGTCGTTTACCTGAATGGCAACGTCCTCAAGTGGGACAACGTCCCCAGCGCCACCCTCGCCTACGACACCCCGGCCTCCGTCACCATCAACGGCACCGCCGAGGCCGTGTGGAACAACTGGCCCGCCCTCCCCGTCACCGACCTCGTCAACGGCGTCAACACCATCGCCATCGAAGTCCACCAAGCCGACATCACCGGCACCCCGCCCCTCACCGCCAGCTCGGACATGCGCCTCGACTTCGAGCTTCTCGGCCAGCCGCCAGCCCCCGCCGCCCCGGTCAACTACGAGGCCGCCCAGCTCGACGGCACCATCCACCTCCTCTGGTCAGAGACCGGCCTCGTCCTCCAGTGCAGCCAGGACCTCAGCGGTTCCTGGCTCGACATGCCCGAGGCCCGCCCTCCCTTCCCCATCATCCCCGACAGCCGCCGCCTCTTCTACCGGTTGCGCCGCCCGTAGGGAAATCCCGAGCCCGCCCCGCCCAAGGCTCGCTGACCATTCCAAGTTTGCCTCAGGCAGACTGGCTGCCAACAGGGAGCCCATAGTCCCCGGAGGGACGCCCACAGCCCCCGGCAGGGAACCCATAGTCCCCGGAGGCACCCCCACAGCCGCCGGCAGGGAACCCATAGTCCCCGGAGGGGACACCCATGAGTAGCCCCGGGTGACCAACGGGAACCCGGGGTGTTCGCGCCATGGCACTGCCTACCGCAGCGCGGTAGCCCAGACAGCAGGCACGCCCTTGGTGCAACCGCGTCCCCCATCCGAGTTTGGAGCCCTTGGTTCCGCTTTACCCGGCGTCAGCAACGCCGGGCCGTCCACGGGCGCAACCTCCGGGGGCCATTTTGCCGATTCAGACGGCGCTTTCTCTCACATCCTCCCGCCCCACCACAGCCCCGCCGCGCCCAGCAGCAACAGCGCCACCGCCGCCGTGTCCCGGCGGTTCCACCGGTCCGCCGCCCCCGTCGAGCGGACAAACTTCAGCAGCGCTCCCGTCGGGCAGCCGTAGTGGCAGTACGCCTGCGGTATCTTCACCGCCGCCACCAGCCCAGCCACCGCGATGACCGCGCTCGCCACCCCCGCCGCCGGCCACAGCCACGCTTCGAATGGCTCCAGCGCCGCCAGATCCAGCCCCCACCCCGCCACCGCACTCACCAGCGCCACCGCCAGCAGGACGAACGGCACCCGCCCCAGCCACACCGCCACCCCCGCCGGCACCGTCCACTTTTTTTTCACCACCGCGCCCAGCAGAGACTGCGCCGCGCCGTGCGGACACACGTGGTGGCAGTACAGCTGCCGCCTCACGCCCCACGGCACCAGCAGCGCTGCCGCCGCCAGCAGCACCAGCCCCGGAGCCGTCCGCCACCCCGCCCCGTGCGCACCCCAGCCGCCCAGCAGAGTCAGGGAAATCATGTCCCCGTTCATCAATCCCAGCGCCCCCACCAGCACCGCATTCCACACCAGCCGCGCCTTCGCATTTCCGCGCAGCCTGGTGAAGGCCATCACCAGCGCCCCCGCCAGCACCGCCGCCAGCACCGTGTCCCGCCGCGTCCAGTTCAGCAGCGGCTTCACCACCGCAGGTGCCGCCGCCTTCCGGGCGAACCTCTTTTTTATCCCCTCCGCCATCGCCCAGCTCGTCAGCGTCGCCCCGCTCACCCCCTCAAACCCCGCCGCCGCATAGTCCAGCTTCCCCAGCTCCTCCACCGTCCTCCCTTTAAAGAGCCCTCTGTAGTACGTGTCATCCCGGATCGTCTGCACATACGATTCCGTGTCGTAGCTCTCGTGCACCTGCACCCCCACCACCGTCGTTCCCGCCG
This sequence comes from bacterium, assembly GCA_031411255.1. GTDB lineage: Bacteria > Verrucomicrobiota > Verrucomicrobiia > Verrucomicrobiales > V1-33 > JANOAS01. Next base: position 18,495 of record JANOAS010000243.1, on the reverse strand, counting down.
CATCCAGCCCCACCAGACACTCCGTCGGCCCCGCATAGCCGGAGACATTGTCCGCTTCAGGAGACGTCCGCACCGCCCAGCCCAGCAGCACACCCGCCGCGTCCACCACCCGCGTCCGGTCCCCGTCCGGCTCCACCCCTGCCGCAGCGGGGAAAAATCCACGCACCTCCTCCAGCGTCACCGGCTTTGTGAAGCGCAGCGACTTCCCCCCCGCCCCCAGCTTCTTCTGGATCGCCTCCACCAGCGCCAGACTCGTCAGCGTCGCCCCGCTCACCGCCTCCACCCGCGGCGGCGCACCACCCTCACCCGGCCGCCACCCCGCCAGCCCGGGCAAAAATTTCCCGTCCTTCACCACCTCCTCCACGTGCTCCGGCGTGTCCCCACTGCTCAGGATCTCCACCCCCCGCACCGCCCCGTCCGTCCCCAGCGCCACCAGCCCCCGCGTCGGTCCCGAGTAGCCGATCACCCGGTCCCCTTCCGGCGACGTCCCCACCAGCTCCCCCTGCTCCACCCCCGCCGCATCCTTCACCCGCACCCGCCCCGGCCCCTCCGTCTCCACCACCGCCGCCTTCGGGAAATAACGCCGCGCCTGCTCCAGCGTCAGCCCCGCCGGCTGCCGCGCGCTCCGCCATTCCGCCGCCGTGTGCAGCAGACCCGCTACCGCCGCGATCACCCCCGCCCGCCACACACGCAGCCAGACGGCAGACCTCCTCGCAGTGACGGGCGCCCCACTCATCCTCCTCGTTACATCCGGTCCGTCGTTTCGATCCCCAGCAGCTCCAGCCCCTGCCGGATCACCCGCGACGTCAGCTCGCACAGCGCCAGCCGCGTCGCCCGCTGCGTCCCCTCAGACCTCAGCACCGGGCACGCCTCAAAGAAGCTGTGAAACGTCCCCGCCAGCTCAAAGAGGTAATTCGCCAGCAGATTCGGCCGGTAGTCATCCAGCACCAGCGGCAGCGCCTCGCCAAACTGCGCCAGCTTCAGCAGCAGCGTCTTTTCCGCCTCCTCCGTCACCTCGAACGGCCCCGACAGATCCAGCGCCACCCCCTCCAGTTTCCGGAAGATGCTCCGGATCCTCACATAGCTGTACTGGAGATACGGCGCCGTGTTCCCCTGAAAGGAAAGCATCCTGTCCCAGGAGAAAACATAGTCACTGTTCCGGTTCGGCAGCAGATCCGCATACTTCACCGCCCCCAGACCCACGATCCGCGCGATCTCGCGCCGGTCCCCCTCCGCCATCTCCGCATTCTTTTCACTCACCAGGGCAAACGCCCGCTCCTCCGCCTCATCCAGCAGGTCCGCCAGCTTCACCGTCTCCCCGGAGCGCGTCTTGAACGGCTTGTTGTCCTCCCCCAGGATCGATCCAAACCACACATGCGCCAGCTTCACCACCGCCCCCGCGTGCCACCGGCGGAAGATCGCAAAAAATTGCCGGAAGTGCAGCTGCTGCCGCCCGTCCGTCACGTACACGATCTCATCCGGCGCGAACTCCTCCACCCGCGACCTCACCGTCGCCAGGTCCGTCGTCGTGTAGTTCGCCGCCCCGTCCGCCTTTTGCACGATCGCCGGGATGTCCTGCCAGCCCTTCTCCTTGTTCGAAATCAGAAACGGGTCATCCTTCTCCGGCCCGCCGTGGTCGGAGAAGACGCACAGCGCCCCCTCACTCTCCCGAGCGATCCCCCTTGCCACCAGCTCCGCCGCCACCTCCTTCAGCCACGGATTGTAGTACGACTCCCCCCGCGTCAGGTCAAAATGGATGCCCAGCCGCGCGTAGATCGTGTCAAACTGCGCCTGGCTCAGCCGGATCATCTCCTGCCAGATCCCCGTGTTCTCCACATCCCCCGCCTGCAGCTTCACCAGCTCCGCCCGCGCCTCCTCACCCGCTGCCGGATCCTCCTTCACCCGCGCGTTGAATGCCTTGTATATCCGCTCCAGCTCCCCTATCGGGTCCGCCGCCAGCGCCTCCCGGTCCAGCAGCGTCTTCCATCCCACCAGCAGCATCCCGAACTGCGTGCCCCAGTCGCCAATGTGGTTGTCCGTCACCACCCGGTGCCCGATGAACCGCGCGATCCGCGACAGCGCCTCCCCCAGGATCGTCGACCGGATGTGCCCCACGTGCATCGGCTTCGCCACGTTTGGCGACGAGAAATCAATCACCAGCGTCCGTGCCGGCGTCACCGGCACCCCCAGCCGGGCATCCGCCAGCAGACTCCCCAGCCGTCCCGCCAGCGCCTCCGGCGTCAGCTTGAAATTAATGAACCCCGGTCCCGCGATCTCCGCCGGAGCCGACAGCCCGCTCACATCGATCACATCGCAGATCTCCTGCGCCAGCTGCCTTGGGTTTTTTCCCACCTTCTTCGCCAGCAGCATCGCCGCATTGCTCTGGTAGTCGCCATAGCGCGTGTCCGCCGCAGGTCCCGCCGTCAGCGGCACCCCCGCCGGCAGATCCGGCAGGATTTTCTTCAGAGCGGCAGTCAGTCGGTCAGTCAGCAGTTGGGAAAAAGTCATCGCAGGCAAATTCAGAGTTCAGTCAGCAGTCCCGCCACCGGGACACCCCCGCGCGGGCCAGCAACATGCCGGAGAACTCCCAAGAGAAAACAAGAAAAGTGAGGCGAAGCGCACCATCCCCGCCTTCGATCTGCGCGGAGTTCAGGGAAGTTTGGGAGCTTCCTCGCCCGTGAACGGCGGCCCGGTCCAAGAAGGAGGCCAAGCTGGCGAATTTGTCCCCAAATTTCCCACGGCGCGACGCGACTGTTCGCGCACTCGCTCCATCTCCTCCTCGCTGCCCTGTGAGGGGAGCGAAAACGGTAGCGGGGGAACTGACGGCGGCTGAGTCATCCCCCAGCATCGCCCCAGCGCCTGCTCCGGTCAAACCAATCGTCCACCCCAGCCTCCTCCCCAGCCATCCCCCCGTGCCCCAGAATTATCCTGCCCCCCATCATCCTGCCAACCCCGCGCCCCCAGCCCCTCCCTCCCCACATCATCCAGCCCGCACCACCCCGCCTCCCGCCCCCGCCGTCAGCCCGACACTCCCCGCCCATTTCCTGCCTCCTCCATCCGCCTCGACTCGCGTCCATTCGCGGTTGACCTCCCCGCCGCCCCACGCTCCCCGCTCCCCGCCCCGCCCCGCCCCGCCGCCCGCCATTCCCGCATTGACCCGCCCCCGAATCCGCTGACACTGCCTGACATGAAGACGCCCCCCGCTCTCCTCGCCTGGCTTTCCATCCCCCTCGCCGGGGCGGGTGGGTATTTTGCGCGGCTCAACACCCTTCCCCCCTCCTCATCCGCCGCCCCCGCCAGCCACCGGCCCCCCGCTCTTTCCACCGTCCGCACTGCTGCGGCGCAGCAAGCCTCCGCCCTCATCCCCGGCTGGACCACCCGGCTGGAGAAGGCCACCGTCGCCGACCTGCCGGGCCTCTACGCAGAGATCCTTGCCCTGCCCACCTACACCGAACGCGAACAGACCCTGCGCCTCCTCTGCGCCCGCTGGGCCGAGCTGGACCCGGCGGGCGGCCTGGCCTTTCTCACCTCGGCAGACAAAAAGGACGTCGGCGACACTCCCCGCTCCTGCCTTCTAAAAGAGTGGGCTCTGCTCGACGTGGACGCCGCCTTCGCCTCCGTCCAGGCCCTCGGCGCGGAGACTCCCAGCATGCTCGAAGAAATCGGCCCCGATCTCCTCCGCGAAGCCCCGGAGACGTTCTGGCTCTGGTTTAAAAAAGCCCGAGTGCCCCTCCCCACCGGAGAATCCACCGCGTGGACACGCCTCGCCGGGGCGCACTTCGAGGAGATGAATGCCCTTGCCCTCGAAATGCTCGATGCCTGGACAACGGAGACCGTGACTGGTAAAAAGAAGACCTCCTACTCCGTAAAACCACAATCTCTGTTCCGCACGCTGGGCGCAGCCCTGGCCGGCAAAGACCCGGCTGGAGCCCTGGTTTGGGCCGCTGCGATGCCTTATGAAGCCCGCAGCGCAGCACTGGGCGGTGCCCTCGGCGCGCTGGCCACCAGCCATCCGCAGCTGGCGCTCGAGGCCTTGGCCACCAGGAACAAGGAGCTGGCAAATCCCTCGGAAAAAGAAACGGGAGACATCCGGGAAGCGTTCACGCTCGCCTGCGAAACGATGGTAAAGCAGGATCCCGTCGCCGGCCTGGCCTGGATGCGGGCCCATGCGGGAGAATTCAAAGATATGCCCGTCGAGATCTCCAGAAACTTCTCAAAGGTGCTCTCCGCGGGCCTGGACACCGGCAGCCTCACGGTCGAGGCAGCCTTCGCCCAAGTCACCCGCGCCACGGATGTCTCGTCCGAGTCAAAGAAGGACATTCTCGCCACCATGTGGAAAGGCCTTGCCCCGGAGCGCCTCACCGTGGCCGCCAGCTGGCTGAAAGGCCAGCCCGCCGGAGGGGACCGCAGCATCGCTCTGGTCCGCGTGCTCCAGGCTTGGGACAAATCCGACTCGACGGCGGCCCGCGCCTTTGCCTCCGGACTCAACGACCCGACTGTGGAGAGGGATTTCTACCTGCTGCTTGCCACGAGAGCCGGCTTTGGCCCCACCGCCACGGTGGTGGCCCGCACCGCTGGAGTGCTTGAGGGCATCCCTCCCACCTACCGGGCGGACTTGGCCGCAGAAATGATCCAGTCCCGATATGGCAGGGGCACAGGCAGGAGCACCGACCCCTTTGCTGCTCCCGGCTTTGGCGAGGACCAAGTGCCCCACGGATTCGAGGGCCCGACTCTCGCCTCGCCCCTCCATGATCTGCCCCCCTCTGCCTCGACGACCCAAGCCGTCGAAACCGTTTCCAACCTCTGGGCCCGCACCGACCCGCACAGCGCCCTCGATTGGGCCGCCACCCTCACGGACGCGGGCACGAGGAAAGCCGCCACCGGCAGCGCCATCGAAGGGTGGGCCGGGGAGGACGCGTGGGGTGCCTCGCAGTGGATCACCCGTCAGCCCGCAGGCGAAACGAGGGACACCGCCGCCAGCCACCTGGCCAGCGCCCTGAGCACAGAAGAGCCGGACTCCGCCTGGGTCTGGGCCGCCAGCATCGCCGACCCCGCCACCCGGCTGGAGGCCCAGTCCGCCGTGCTCACCAATTGGCAGACCACCGCCCCCGACCAGGCCCGCGCCGCCCTCGAAGCCCTCGCCCCCACCCTCCCCCCTGCCAGCCACCAGCAGCTCCGGGATTCCCTGGAGAAAAAGCCCGCCGCAAAGTGAACGAAAGAGGCCCCTGCTTCCACCTCCCTCCCCCCGCGCCCCAAGAATCATCCTGCCCCTCATCATCCTGCCAACTCCGCGCCCGCCCCGCTCCCCTTCCCCGCCATGAAGCGTCTCCTCCTTCCCCTCCTCCTCGCCGCCGCCGCCTTCGCCATGGGCGGGGCCCTCGCCCCACCGCCGCGCGCGCCCGCGCAGGCCACCCCCGCCGCGCCCAAGCCCACCGCCGCACCCGCGACCGTGCCCGCGCAGGCCACCGTCGCCGCGCCCAAGCCCACCGCCGCCCCCGCGACCGTGCCCGCCACCGCCCTCGCCCGCCGCGCCGCCAGCCTCGCCCGGCTCCAGGTTTCCGACCCCGCCTCCATCCGCCGCCTCATGGAGGAAGGCACCCTCTCCGGGGACGAGATCAGCCGCCTCACCAAGGAATGGGCCCTGGCCGATCCCGCCGGACTCTGGCAGTGGCTGGAGGACGGCGGCAGGAAGCACCTCGGCCAGTTCGACGTGACCAACCAGGTCTTCGGCGCGTGGTTCCGCAGGGACCCCGACGCCGCCCTCGCCGCCTACCGCCGGATGGAGCAAGGAGGAAGTCGGGCCATGGCGGCTGAGGGCATGCTGGCCCTGCTCATCGACGACTCCTTTCCCGACAAATCGCGCCTCATTCCCCACATCGACGAACTCACCGACTGGTACCCCAACGGCCTCTCCGTCGATGCCGGCAAGGAATCTGCAACCACCGCCACCCTCCTCACCCTGCCCCCGTCCCGCAGTCGCGACCAACTCCTGGCCGTGACCGCCCGCGACTGGATCCAGCGCGACTGGAAGTCCGCCTCCGCCTGGGCCGGCACCCTGGACGAGCCGCTAAAATCAAAAGTGTTCACCGCCATCCTCGCCCCGGTCCTCGTCGATAGAAGTGGTGGCTACTTCGAACCCTCCGACTCTCCAGCGCCGTACACGGAGCCCGCCTGCTTCGAGTGGGCACAGCAGTTCCTGACCACCACCGCCAGCGCAGAAACCAGGAGCCGGCTCGGCCCGCAGTTCGTGCAAATGCTGGCTGCCATAGACCCCTCCGCCGCCCTCGCCTGGGCCCAGGCCAACCTGAGCGCCCAGCCCCTGGCCACCGCCGTGAAGTCCGCCCTCACCAGCCTCTCCGGCCAAGACAACGCCAGCGCACGCTCCATCGTCGATGCACTGCCCCCCGGCACCGTGAAAGAGCAGGCCGCCTTCGCCGTTTACGGAACAACCAGCCCCGAGTCCGTCCAGTGGCTCCTCAACCAGGCGGGCCCGAAGGCAAAGCAGTGGGAGGGCATCGGTCGCAGCTGGGCCCACTCCCAGCCTGTGGCCTTCCGGGATTTCCTGGCCGCCCGCGACCCCGCCAGCCTGCCCGCCAGCCTGCCCGCCAGCCTCGTCGCCGAAGGCCTGACCGGGCTCACCCGCACGCAAGGCCCCGCCACCCTCGACTGGGCCGCCAGCCGGCAGTCCGCCCCCCTCCTCCGCGAGGCCATCCGCAGCTGGAGCCGCCACAGTCCCGCCACCGCCGCCGACTGGGTCAGGGACCACCCCGCCGTGCCCTGGGACAGTGCCAGCATCGCCACCGTCGCCACCCGTTACCTCTACAAAGACGCCGCTGCCGCCGTCGACTGGGCCGCCACCCTTCCCCCCGGCCCCGTCAGCGAGGGCGCCCGCCTCCGCATCTCAGAGGAAATGCCCAAAATGCCCAAGCTCCCCCCCGACCAGCGCGCCGCTCTCCAGGCCCGGCTCAAGGGCGGCCAGTGAGGCGGGGTGTCGTGCGCGGAAACGCGGAGCGAAACAGAGAGGACTGAGTGCCTTCCTCCTTGAGGCGGTCAGCACAGGCACTGGGTGCGGCGAAATGGCGGCTTCAACCCGCCACTCCCAGTCGCCATGCGAACATCCTCACCCTGAGAGTGATGAAAACGGCACAAATTTCGAATCCCCAGCAACGTCCATCGCAAGGCCAGCCATCGTCGTCGCTTCGCGACTGGGAGTGGCGGGTTGAAGCCGCCATTCCGCTGAACCCAGCCCCGGCACCAGAGGCGCCACACATTCCTGTCGCTGACCCGGTTTACGCGAAGGGGCATTTTCCCCTCCTCCCCGCGCGCCCAGATCATCCTGCCCTCAATGATCCTGCCTGCTTTCCCCCCTCACGCCGCCACGCCGAAATACGCATCCAGCTGCTGCACCTCGGGCCGCACGCTCGTCTCGGTGACGTCCGAGGCATCGAAGGCGCTGCTCGCAAAATCCAGGGTGAAGGACATCTCGGTCGGGTTCGCGTGCAGGGTGGCCTTTTCGAGGACGAGTTCCACCTTGTGCTCCACGCGGGCCAGATCCGCCTCCACCTCCTCCAGCCGCTGGGTGCGCTGGACGGCGGTCTCCAGCCTTTCCCGCAGGATGGCCAGGGTGGCGGTGCGCGACTCCTGGGTGGACCGGCTCCCCCCGGCGGCCACCTCATGCTCCAGCGTGGCGAGCTGTTTTTCCAGAGTGCCGCGCGGGTTTTCAGCCTCGCTGCGCTGCAGCTGGTCCCGGGCCAGGAGCAGCTTCAGGTGCAGCCAGCCCAGGTGGTCGAGCCGGTGCTCGTGGTCGGAGGAAAGGGAGAACTCCGTGGCCGCGTCCCCGTAGAGCGACCGGACCCGCGCCAGCCGCGCCTCCAGCCGCGAGTGCCGCGTGGCCGCGTCCGGGCTCAGGCTGGCCACGAGCGCGGCCAGCACGTGCGCGGCGGACTCCTGCTTCGGCGCGGCAGCCAGGGCGTCGATCACGCGCTGGTAGTTCGGGTTTGTCCCCAGCAGAAAGAGGAACACCGCCTCCAGCCCGCCGCCGATCCACCAGAAGGCGGGATGCCCGAACCCCAGCGCGGCAAAGGCGCACAGGGCCAGCACATTCACCGGCAGCTCCCCGAGCAGCGGGAGCCGCTCGCGATGCCAGAAGGCGCTCTTCAGGTATTTCAGCATGGGCCAAGAAACCCGCGATCAGCGCGTGCGCAACCTCTGCCACGCCGTCTGGAGATTCAGCAGCGCCTCGCCCTTCGGCGGATCACACACCACCGGCACCGCGATCTGCAGGCCGTTCGCCGAGTACTTCGTAAACGGGCTCTCCGGTCCGTTCACCGCCACCTCCGTATTCGCCGGGCGGAAACCATGAACCAGCGCCTGCTGCTGGATGCGCTGGGTGAGGAGAAACGTGAGCAGCGCGTCCGCCGCCTTGCGGTGCGGGGCCTTTGACCACTCCGCATCCAGCACGTAGCAAGGGTTGTCATTCCACATGTTCATTTTCGGGTAGACCACGCGCAGCTCGCCCCACCGGCCGGCGGCCTGCTTCAGGTAGTCGATGGCCACACTTTCGTAGGCAAAGATCATGTCGTAGGCCGAGGGGCCGCGCAGCACCATGTCGCGCATCATCGTGCCGCTGCTGCCCGCCAGCCCGCTCATGCTGCCCGCCGTCTTTCCGAACCACGCCTGGAACTTCGGGTCCACCACGTCCGCATTTTCCAGCGCCTTCGTCCGCTCCAGAAAGCTGTTCCCCATCAGCGCCAGCGTCACCAGCCCGCCGTTCGACGTCGCCGGATCCGGGCAGCCAAATTTGAAAAATCCCCACTCCGGTTTGGCCGCGATCCCGCCCCAGCCCGTCGGTTCCGCCAGCGCCTGGGCCACGGTGTCAAAGCTCACCTTCTGGTATTTCGTCACGAAGGCTTCGTGGCGGTCCTTCCACGCGATGAAGACCATCGGCGAGAGCGCCAGCTGCTCCTCACGCACGATGGGGTTTTTGCCATACCGCGTCTGCCACTCCGTCACGAGCGTGTCCTTCACCGCAGAGCTGGCCGGGCTGAAAAGGTGGATGCGCTTTTCCCCCGTCGCCGCCGCCCGTGCCCCCTCCAGGGAGCCAGTGGGCACCAGCTTCACCGTGATGCCGGCCCCCGCCGGATCCTTCGCAAACTCCGTCACCGCCCACTCCACCCAGCGCTGCTTTTCCGTGCCGAAGGCGAAGTTGATCTCCACCGCCTCGGCCGCTGCGGGCGTTCCCGGCTGGCCTTTTCCGCCGGCGGGGGAATCCGCAGCCCCCGTCTGGCCGCCGCCGCGCCGGGAGAGCATGTAGCCCCCCGCCGCCAGCGCCGCGATGATGACGACGACAAAGACTTTCCCCAGCGCTGTTGTTTGGATGTTTTGTGACATGATGATGTGTTAGAAGAAGATGGAAATGTCCCGGAACACCCGGTCAATGTTTTTCGTGTCCCCGCGGAAGGCCCGTCCGCGCGCGGTTTTGGAGATCTTCTCCAGCACATCCAGCTTCGCCCCGGAACCATAGGCAATACTGAAAATGCGCACCCCCTTCTGTTCGCCGCCGGACGTCACTTCGTTCAGCACCTGCTGCAGACTGCGCCGGCTCCCCTCGTCCGCGCCGTCGCTCAGGACCACGATGGCCGCGATGCGGCTCAGGTCGCCCTTTTGCTTCACCCGCAGCGTCGCCTCCGCCACGGCGTCGTGCAGGCTCGTGCCGCCATTGGGCAGCAGACCGTCCACTATCTTTTGCAGTTCCGCCCGCTTCTCCCCCACCGGCTGGTCGTCCGCCAGCCACGCGAGCTTGTTGTTAAAGGCCAGGATGGAAAGCCGGTCGCCCTCGCCCAGTTTCCCGATGAACTGCTTCGCCCCCTCGCGGGCAAAGGCCATCTTGTTTTCCTCCCTCATGCTGCCGGAGCAGTCGAGCACGAGCGTCACGGAAGCGGTCTTCTTGTTCTTCGCCCACATCTGGCGGATGGACTCCACCACGGTCGAGTCCGGCACCTCCAGCAGCGTCTGCGGCTGGGCCGCGTCCACCCCGTGCGCGGCATCCACCGGCGCACCGACTGCCACACTGGGATTCCCCGGGCGGAACCCCGCCTCCAGCGCCCGCAGCTGCTGGGGCGTGTCCATGAGGAAATCCAGATACTTCTTTGCCGCCTCCTCGTGCTCCGCCGTCACCCACTCCCGGTTCACCACGGCGGCGGGATGGTCGCTCCAGAACGTTCCCTCCTTCGGGTAAATCGCCACCACCGGCGAGACGGGGGCCTCGGCCGCAGACTTGCTGCGGGACTCGATCACCATGTTTTCATACAGCACCGCCGCACTCAGGTACTCCGGCCCGCCGTTGAACATCGCCTGCCCGAAAAATCCCGTGCTCTCCCCGTAGTGGACCATCGCCTGCTCGATCTGCCGCACATAGTCCGCCGTCGCCGGACTCTGCGCATCCTCCACCGTCAGCCCCCGCACCTTGCCGGTCGCCGCCGCCACTTCCGCGATGATCGATAGCAGCCCGCTGTTTGAATAGTCCGGATGCGTGTGGCCAAACCGGAACTGCCCCCACTGCGGCGCTCCCAGCGTCGCCCAGCCGTTCGGGTCCGCCGCCAGCGCGTGAATGTCCGCCCAGCCCAGCGCCTTCTGCGGCCAGCCCAGCTTTTCCGCCATCGGCTGCCACATCGCGATCACCACCGGCGAGAGCACCAGATTCACCGCGTCCTTCACCAGCGGCTGCCCGCTCGCCGCCTGGCTCCGTGCATTACCCAGTTTCAGAAAAACAGCCGACGCCGGGCTGATCACGTGCGCCTTTCTCGCCCCGTTCAGCACCTCGTCCACGCAGTCCCCAGAGCCCATCGGGACAGCCGTCACAAAAACCGCGCGTCCCGCTCCCGTTTTCACCCCCGCCTGGTTGAATCCCGGAGTCACCGCGTCCACCCACGCCTTTTTCTCAGACCCGTAGGTGAAGATGATCTCCACAGCCCCCGGTGGAGCCGCCGCCGGGCTGCTGGTGGGGGACTTGACACTGCTGGAGGACTCCCGGCCGCAAGCAGCCAGACTGAGAACCAGCACCGTCAGCAGAAATGGGCGCGCTGACAGAAACGCACGAAGGCATTGCATGGGAATGTGGCGAAACCGCCTCGCCATCGTCCGCCCGCAGACCGGTCATGGCCCGCAGCCGGGTGGCTTGGCTGCCAGTCTATAGCCCGCCCCCGCCTCCCGTGCCCATGCCTTTTCAGTGACGGTTTCGTCGCATGGCCGCACCGGGCTGGCAAAACCCGGCCAGCTTCTTTTCTCCCTTGTTCGTGCTCATTCGCGTCCATTCGCGTTAATTCGCGGTTTGCATCCCCGTCACCCGCCACCTGCACCGCGCACACCCACCGTTTCCCGCAGTTGGCAGAAGGGAAATCCTCATCTACAATCCGCCCCCCGCCCACCACACCACCATCCATGCCCGCCCGGACCAAAGCCAAGCCCGCCGCCAAACCGCCCGCCAAGCCAGCCCCAAAAGCCGCCCCCAAGCGGCCCGGTCTGAGTCTGCTGGGTCGTTCTGAAAACGCCCTGCCCGCCAACCCGGACGAGGCGCATCTGGAAACCTTCGCCAACCGGAACAAGGACCGCGACTACTGGATCATCCTCGACACCACGGAGTTCAGCTCCCTCTGCCCCGTCACCGGCCAGCCGGACAGCGCGAAACTCCAGATCCGCTACATCCCGGACGAGCTGTGCGTGGAGACAAAGAGCCTCAAGTTTTACCTCGCCTCGTGGCGGAACACAGCCGCCTTTAACGAAGAGGTGGTGAACCGCATTCTCGACGACATCATCGGCACCTGCCGCCCCCGCCAGATCCGCATCAGCGGCCAGTTTTCCCCCCGCGGCGGCATCCAGCTGACCGTCGAGGCCTGCCATCCCTGATTTTTTCCCCGCACACCCGCCCCACTCCAGCCATGTCCTCACTCGTTCTCCTCAGCGGCGGCATGGATTCCGTGACCGCCCTTTACCACGCCGCAGCGGGCGGCCCCGTGGCGGCGGCGCTCAGCTTTCACTACGGTTCCCGGCACAATGACCGGGAGATCCCCTTTGCCCGCCACCATGCGGAAAAGCTGGGCGTCCCCCACCACATCGTGCCGCTGGATTTCATCGCGCAGCATTTCACCTCTGACCTCCTCCTCACCGGCGGCCCCGTGCCGGACGGCCACTACGCGGAGGAGAACATGAAGAAGACCGTCGTCCCCTTTCGCAATGGCATCATGCTCGCCATCGCCGCCGGATTTGCCGAGAGCATCGGCGCCACCGGCCTCGTCATCGCCGCCCACGCCGGGGACCACGCCATTTACCCCGACTGCCGGGAGGAATTCATGCACGCCATGAGCCAGGCCATTACCGCAGGGACCTACGCGGGCCTGGCCGTGCTGCGGCCCTTCATTTCCCTGGACAAGGCCGGCATCGCCCGCCGCGGGGCGGAACTGGGCGTGGACTTCGCGCAGACCTGGTCCTGCTACAAGGGCGGCGACCTCCACTGCGGCACCTGCGGCACCTGCGTCGAGCGGCGGGAGGCCTTTCTCCTCGTCGGTCTGGCCGACCCCACCGCCTACGCCGCCACCCCACCCCTCCCCGCCGCCCCACCGCCATGCTGATCTCGGAAATCTTTCACTCCCTCCAGGGCGAAGGCCGCCTCACTGGCGTCCCCTCAGTCTTCATCCGCACCAGCGGGTGCAATCTCCGCTGCGCCTGGTGCGACACCCCCTACGCCTCCTGGACCCCCGAGGGGCGCGAGATGTCCCCGCAGGAAATCCTCGACACCATCAGCACATTCCCCTCCCGCCACGTCGTCCTCACCGGTGGCGAGCCCATGATCGCCCGCGGCGTCACCGACCTGCTCGCCCTCCTGGAAAATGCCGGCCGCCACATCACCATCGAGACCGCCGGCACCATCCCCCCCGCCGGGCCCGACATGCCCTGCCACCTCGCCTCCCTCTCGCCCAAGCTCGCCCACTCCGCCCCGGCCCCCGGCTCCATCGATCCCGCCTGGATCGACCGCCACGAACGCACCCGCCTCCAGCCGGCCGTCCTCGCCCAGTGGATCAGCCACTTCCCCTTCCAGCTTAAGTTCGTCCTCAGCTCCCCTGGCGACCTCGGCGAAATCAAAAACCTCCTCTCCGAACTCCCCCCCGTCCCCCCGTCCTCCATCCACCTCATGCCCGAGGGTATTTCCACAGACACCCTCGACTCCCGCTCCCCCTGGCTCATCGACCTGTGCAAGGAGCACGGCTTCCGCTACTGCGACCGCCTTCACCTCCGCCTCTTTGGGAACAAGAGAGGCACCTGAGGGGGAGTTGTTGGTTGTCGCTTAGAAGTTATCAGACTTCCCCTCGCCAGATCGCATCACGCACCAAGTCAATTTCCCATCTCAGGCCATTCCTAAATCCGAAATCTGAAATCCGCATTCCATGCCTTTCCTCATCTGCAAGTCCTTCGAAATCGAAAACGGCCACCAGCTGTCCAAGCACCCGGACAAGTGCCGGTTCCCCCATGGCCACAGCCGGAAGGTGGAGATCGTCCTTGCCGCCGACACCCTTGATCAAAATGACATGGTTTGTGACTTCAAGGTCGTCAAGGAAGTCATCGCCGACTACCTCGACACCCTCGACCACGCCCTCTGCCTGAATACCGACGACCCCGCCTTTGCCGAACTCCGCGCCCGCTACGGCGAGCGCGTCATCCCCTTCGAAAAGACCGACCCCACCACCGAAGTCATCGCACGAAACATTTTCACCGTCTGCCAGCAGCGCCTGGCCGCCTACGCCGCCGCCCCCGGCCCCTACCCCCTCCGCCCCGCCGTCCAGCTCCGCTCCGTCCGCCTCTGGGAAACCAGCTCCTCCTGGGCGGAGTATTCGGAGTGACAATTTCCCAGTTGCATCCCGCCCCGGTTTGCTATTTTTCCACGCCAGACGGCCCACTCCTCGTGTATGTGGCGTCCCCGGCCCTTCTCAATTAGCATTTAGCAATTAACAATTCACAATGAGCAATCTCCGGCAGCCCCAATCAAAAGCTCCCCGGACATTCTCATTGCCCCCGACTTAAAATCCGCATTCCGCATTCTGCATCCCCAAATCCGCATTCCAAAATGACCACCCAGCCCTTCCAAGCCGAAGTCCGCCAGCTCCTCGACATCGTCATCCACTCCCTTTACACGGATCGCGAGATCTTTGTCCGCGAGCTGGTTTCCAATGCCTCCGACGCTCTCGAAAAACTGCGCCACCATCAGCTGACCGGCGCGGAGGTTTACCAGCCCGACGCCGCCACCGAGATCAGCCTCACCACCGATGAGGAAAACAACACCCTGACCCTCATCGATACCGGCATCGGCCTCACCCGGGCAGAACTCATCGAAAACCTCGGCACCATCGCCCACTCCGGCACCCGCGCCTTCCTCGACGCCATCAAGGAAAACGGCGGCAGCACCTCCGGCCTCATCGGGAAATTCGGCGTCGGCTTCTACTCTGTCTTCATGGCGGCCCAGGAGGTGAAAGTCTTCACCCACAGCTACCAGCCGGACGCGGAGCCCCTCGTCTGGTCCTCAGACGGCGCCACCGGCTACACCATCGACGACGCACCCGGCCAGGCCCGCGGCTGCCGGATCGTTATCACGCTCAAGGAAGACGCCGCCGAGTTCGCCAAGCCCGACCGCCTGCGCGGCATCCTGGAGAAATACTCGAACTTCGTCCCCTTCCCCATCCTGCTCAATGGCGAGCGCGTCAACACCGTCGAGGCCCTCTGGCTCAAGAACAAAAACGAAGTCACCCCGGAGCAGTACACCGAGTTCTACCGCTTCGCCGGCCACGCGTGGGACGAGCCCCGCTTCCACCTGCACTTCAGCGCTGACGCCCCCATCCAGATCAACGCCCTCCTTTTTGTCCCCACCGAAAACCAGGAAAAATGGGGTGTCGGCCAGACCGAGCCCGGCGTCGCCCTCTACTGCCGCCGCGTGCTCATCGATCCCAAGCCCCAGGACTTCCTCCCGGAGTGGCTCCGCTTCCTGCGCGGCGTGGTGGACTCCGAGGACCTGCCGCTCAACATTTCCCGCGAGTCCATGCAGGACAGCGCCCTCGTCCGCAAGCTCGGTGACGTCATCGTCCGCCGCCTCATCAAGCAGCTGGAAACCGAGGGGGCCGAAAACGCCGAGAAATACGAGGCCTTCTACCGGGACTTCTCCCGCTTCATCAAGGAGGGCATCGCCTCCGACAACCGCAACCGCGACCTCCTGCCGAAACTCCTTCGCTACGAGTCATCCCTGAACGACGCCGGCAAGCTCACCAGCCTGCCCGACTACGTCACCCGCATGAAGGAAGGCCAGACCGAGATCTACTACCAGATCGCGCCCAACCGCTCCTCCATCGAGGGCGGGCCGTATCTCGAAGCTTTCAAGGCTCGCGACCTGGAGGTCCTCTTCCTCTTCGAGCCGCTGGACGACTACGTCATGACCGCCCTGCGCGAATTCGACGGAAGAAAATTCGTCTCGGTCGACCGCGCCCAGATCAAGCTGGACGATCTGCCCGACGCCACCCAGCCGAAGGGCGAGTCGCTCGCCGAGGCTGACACCGCCTCCCTCTGCACCTGGTTGAAGGAAACCCTGGGCGAAGGCGTCAGCGAGGTCACCACCAGCAGCCGCCTCATCGACAGCCCGGTCCTCGCCCTTCAGGACGAGGGGGCCGCCAGCCCGCAGTTCCGGCAAATGATGCGCGCCATGAATCAGGAGGCTCCCGGCGTGAAGGTGAAGCTGGAAATCAACCCGCGCCACCCCCTCATCCGCAACCTCTCTGCCGCCCACGCGGCAAATCCGGACCTCGCCAAACTCGTCGCCACCCAGCTCCTCGACAACGCCCTGCTCTCCGCCGGCCTCCTCGACGATCCGCGCGACATGGTCCGTCGCGTGAACGACATCATGGCCGCCGCCCTGCACAAATAAACTCCCGGCCTCGCGGGGCGGCGTGCATCCTTGCCCTGCCCCGCGAAGTCCCGCGTTACGCCAGCCGCCGAAAAAGAGCAGTGCCGCTGCTTTTCCCCTCCTCAGTCCGGGAAGGCGTCGAGCAAACCAGCGAACTCCACTCCAGCAGCTCAGCGATCCTTTCCCGGTAGCGCGGCGTGGTCCAGAAATCCGGAAACAGCAGCAGCCCGCCCGGCTTTAGCAGCCGCTTGGCCGATTGCGCGCAGCCCAGCCGCTGCGTGCCGTTGATCAACACCACATCCACCGTGCCCGCCGCCAGACATGCCAGCGGCGCGGCGATGTAGTCCTTCATCTGCCCCGGCAAAGTCCGCGCCCCCGGGTCCGCCATCCGGTCCGGCAGGGGCGGGACATCGTGCAGTTCCACCCGCTGAGCGAGCTGGTGCCTCTCAAGACTGGACAGTGTGGTGAAAAGCGTGGCCGAATCATGCTCAAACGCGTGAACTTTGCCCTGCGCCCCGGCCCGCCGCGCCAGCAGCGCCGTCGTGGGACCGGAGCCCCACTCCACCACCAGGTCCCCCGGCTGCACGGCTGCCGCCATCAGGTACACGTCATCAGGCGCGGCCTTCACCCCGAAGGACAACGCCCCGTGGCCGTCACTGCGCCGCTCCCGCCAGTTGTCAGAGATCGACGCCCGCTGGCTGGCCGTGTAGCGTCCCGTCCAGAAGGCATTCAATTCACCCCGCCCGATCATCTTCTTGATCACCTGGTCAGAGTAGCCATGGTCCGGCCGGCCCAAAGCGTGCAGAATTTTCCGCGCCCCGGAACGGCTCAACATCAGGCAATGGTTGTCCGCTGTGGGGGCCGACCTGAGCAGGAGCGGCGGCGGCAGGCTCTGCACCGGCGCCAGCTGCCCGCCCAGAAAGGCGATGTCCCAGTCCTTCGGCATGTAGTTCAGCAGAAACGAGCAGTCACCCACGAAATCCGGCTGCAGCAGACAGTCGTCCTCGTAGAAAAACAAAGTCGCCGCGCCGGAACGCAGAAACTTGCGAAAAACCCTCCGCTTGGAAAAACGAACCGCCCAGCTGCTCGCCGTGGCCCCCTCCCCGCCTTGCGCCCGAAGCCGCTCCACCTTTTCCCGGGGGACAATTTTCCCATCCAGCGCCTCAACAAACTCCACCACCCCCTTCAGTACCTTCGGAGCGAGGGCTTCAAAGACAAACCTCCGGTCACCGCGCGCCGGCAGGGACAGACAGTAGTGAACGGCCTCCTCCGGGCGGAGGAATCCGGAAGGCATGTTCTGCTGCTGCGTCATCAGTCGTAAATTTGCTCACAAGCCCCGGTCCCGCCCCATCCCGCTCGCACGGTGGGGCCATCAGAAGCAATCTACGGCCCCTTGGGCTGCGTCTTGTCTTCCTCCTCCGTTTCTTTTTTCGTCTCCCCCGGCGCCTGCCAGGCGGAGATAAACAGCAGCCCCGCTGCCACGCAGATGCACGAATCAGCCACATTGAAGGACGGCCACATCGTGAACTTCAGGTCAAAGCGCAGGAAGTCCACCACGTAGCCGTGCAGGAGACGGTCCGTCAGGTTTCCCAGCACCCCGGCCACCAGCAGCCCCACCGCCGTTTTGCCCGCCTTGGTGGGAAAGGCTCCGTTTTTCCACATGATGCTGAGAAAAACCAGCGCCGTCAGTGACACCGCGCCGAAAACATAGTTCGCCCACCACGCGCCATTGAAGCTGCCCCAGGCCACGCCCGTGTTGTGCAGACGGTGAAGCCAGAAGAACCCGTCAATGACCGGCGTTTCGAGCCCCAGCGGCGTCTCCCCTTCGGGAAACTTGTGCAGGATCCAGAACTTGGTGACCTGGTCGAGCACGTAGAGCGGCAGGGAAAGACAGAGGAGGAGTTTCAGCATGGGGAGGGAGGAATGAACTACTTTTGACGCTCAGAAGCGCCGGATTCGCGACGGTGACGGACCTCCTTCACCACGCGCAGGATGACGGCTGCTGCAATCAGCAGGATGGTGACCACCACAAGGAATTCGATGGTGTAAACCGGCGTAAAGCCCGCCACCCTGGCGCGGGCGGCGGCTTTCGTTTTCAATGTTGGCGCCAGTCTCATTCATTTCAGGTGGAAGGTGCGGTGACGCTGACCACGCTCGCGCACCGTCCGCACAGCGTGGGGCGCGTGGTGTCGCTGCCCACGTCCTCCAGGTGACGCCAGCAGCGCTCGCATTTCGCAAACTCCGTGCGCGTCACCTCAGCCAGCGTCTCCGCGCCAAGGCTCACCTTGATGTCGCTCAGAATCAGAAACTCGCCCAGCGTGCCCACGTCCCCGGCCAGCGCCGCAGCCGGGTTGTTCTCGGCCAGAGTCAGCTTGACCGCCGCCTCCAGATTGGACCCGATCAGCTTCGCCTGGCGTGCTTTTTCGATCTCCCGCTGGATCACGTCCCGCACCTTCATCAGCGCCTCGATCTGCTCCGTCGCACCGCGTCCGGCGAAGGCCGCATCCGGCTCCGGGAAGCTCTCCAGGTGCACGCTGTCCGTGTGCCCGCGGAATTCC